>DASXRA010000439.1:0-3053 GCA_036506855.1 Jatrophihabitantaceae bacterium | reverse complement strand
CGGCAGCTCCGCTTCGCTGCAGGTCCTCGGCGACGTGACCGGCTACGTGCTCGGCGGCTCGCGCACCGCCGGCGGCACGATGAGCACGGTCGCACCGACGCGCTCGGCCGACACGCGCTCCGGCCTGGGGGCGCGCAAGGGGGTCGTCGCCTCGGGCGCCACGCTGGCAGTGGGCGTCACCGGACGCACCCTCATCCCCGGCACGAACGTGGCGGCTGTGGCCATGACGGTGACGGCGGTCCACCCCACCGCCGCCGGCAGCATCTCGACGTGGGACGACGGCTACCCGCGCCCAGGCACGAGGAGCGTGTCGTACGTGGCGAGCCAGAACACGTCTGTCTTCGTCATCGCGCCGGTCGGACCGGACGGCAAGGTCGACTTCTACAACAAGGGCGGGTCGACGGATCTGGTCGTCGACGTGCTCGGCTACTTCCGGGCCGACAAGATGCCGATCGTGGCCTCGACCAGCCGCTACGTCCGCAACCTGACCGGCGGCTCGTCGGACGCCTCGACGATGCACACCGAGGGCTGCACCGATGCGCAGGCGACCGCGTCCGGCGTCCAGCACCTGGTGCTGCTGCACATCGGTGGGCAGTACGTCGTGAGCGGCGTGCCAGGCGTGAAGCTGTCGGCCGTGAACACCCCGCTCACCGATGCGCAGCTGGTGACGGCGGTCAGCGGCTACGTTGCCGGGTACGCCGGCTGCCGTACCGGCACCGATCCGGTCACCATCGCTGTTGCCACCAATAACGACGGCGACTTGCGCGACGCTGACGCCGGCACCGACTGGGCGAACAACGTCATCGAGGCGATATCGGCGGCTCAGCCGGGCATGACCATCGCGGGGGCGAACGACATCGAGTCCGACTTCACCGGCCTCGAGCCCGAGGCCGAAGACTGGACGCGTGCCTACCTGGCCGCGACCTCGGCGCCGTATGTCTTCACGGGTGCGGCAACCGGTTGCTCGACCACCGGGGTCGGCGGGCTCTGCAAGTGGGATTGGACGCAGCGCAATTACTACGACCTCGCGCACGGCATCTCGCCGTCGCGGATCCTGGCACTGCCGCAGATCTACTTCTCGGTGAACGCCGCGCAGTGGAAGTACATCTCGTTGGCCGGCGCGTCCGGCGCCGATCGCATCACGTTCATTGGCGCGCTCGACGAGTACGCGGCCTGCCATGTGGCTGGTAGTGGATGCCACGACCTGGACACCATGCTCACCCCGGCCGCGTCCTGGAAGGCGCTACGCGATCAGCTGTCGAGCAACGCGGCGATCAACCTGCAGCGGCTGCCGGTGTCGACCGACCTGGGCATTGACGCTGCACCGGGCGCGCCACTCTCGGCCAACCGGGTGACGACGGCCGGGGTCGGCTAATCGGTCAGCTCGGTCGTGAGCTCCGCGTGCTCGGCGAGACGTTGGGTGACGGACGTGGGCGAGTGCACGACCGTGCGCGCCTCGAGCTCCGGCCCGACCCGAAGCGTCGTCGCCAACATTCGCTTGCCGTGCAGCATGCCTGGCCACTGCGCGAGCGCCGGGTCGGCGAGGTTGGTGGTCTGGCGCAGCAGCGGCGTCCCGCCGCGCGTGACGTTCCAGGTCAGGACGGCGGTGCCGGGCGGCTCGTTTGCGCGTCCGAGGACGAGCAGTTCGCGCCACTCGATCGTCGCGGTCGCGGCAAGGCGGATGTGCACGTCGATGTCGACATGGGCCCCGGCGCAGACGACCAGCGGGCCGGGGTCGGCGCTCAGACGCGCGTCCGACCCCACGTCGACGCTTGTGCGCAGTGTCGACGCGCCGCCCTGCGCGATGGTGGCGCCGGCTGCGCTGAGCGTCGTGTCGGCCTGGATCTCGAGCCCCAGGCACAGCTCGTCGCCGGCGAGTGGTCCGGCGGCCGTACCGACGAGGCAGAGCCCGAGCCCGTCCTCGCAGTAGACCTGGCGCAGCGTCAGGGGCGGCGCCGACTCGACCCGCCGCAGCACGCCGCCGCGGTCGACTACCGCGCTGGCGTGGGCGTGCACGCGCGCACCCAGTCCGCGACTTGCTTCGCTGTCGGATCGTCGGTGAGCGACGTGAACAGCACGGGACGGCCTTCCCTGACCGCGGCCGCGTCGTGCGCCATGACGCCGAGGTCGGCGCCGACGAACGGCGCGAGGTCGGTCTTGTTGATCACCAGCAGGTCCGAGCGGGTGACGCCGGGCCCGCCCTTGCGGGGCACCTTGTCGCCGCCCGCAACGTCGATCACAAAGATCTGCCGGTGCACGAGGCCGTAGGAGAACGTCGCGGTCAGGTTGTCGCCGCCGCTCTCGACGAGGACCAGGTCCAGCTCATGGTCGTGTTCGAGCGCCTCGACCGCGTCCAGGTTGGCGCCGATGTCGTCGCGGATGGCGGTGTGCGGGCAGGCACCGGTCTGCACGGCCCGGATGCGCTCGTCGGGCAGCACGCCGTGCGCGCGGAGGAAGTCGGCGTCCTCGGTCGTATAGATGTCGTTGGTGACGACGCCGATCGTGTACTCGTCGCCGAGCGCCCGGCACAGCGCGGCGACCAGCGCGGTCTTACCGCTGCCGACCGGGCCACCTATGCCGATCCTTGGCGTCCCTGCATGCAGCGCGTCGTGGTGGTCGTGATGGTCATGAGGCAAATAGACGCACCTCCTGGGTCGCGTGGACGTCGGCGAGCAGATCGAGAGCGGGCGCCGAGTCAGCGGGGAGTCCGCCGAAATCGATCGCATCGATCTCCGTGGCCAGTCCGGCGATCATCCCGTGCACCGCGTACGGGTCCAGGCCGAGCAGCCTGATCGCGGCGGATGCGGGCGCCGTGCACGTGGCGAGCGCGGCGGCGCGGGCTGCGACCTGGGGTGTCCCGCCGGTGAGCGCGCATGCGGCGCCGAGCATGAGCGCGTGATGCGGCCGCTCGCCGAGGGCCGCCAGGTCGGCGTCCGGCACGGTGACGCGCACCAGTCGGCGCAGGCCACTGCCCAGCGTCCGCGATGCGGCACGCACCGCCTCGGACGGCATCCGCGCGCTGAGCTCGGCGTCCAGCTCTTGCCAGCGGTCCA
>DASXRA010000438.1:0-7278 GCA_036506855.1 Jatrophihabitantaceae bacterium | reverse complement strand
AACAGTCGCTGTGATCGGCGGTGATTCATCAGCATGCTGCCTTTCCCCTGGCACAGGCACTCGGGCCTGCGCGCACAATTCGCAACGACAGCGGCAGTAGCCGCCAGTGACTGGTGGATCGTACTCATGGTCGGGCTTGCGGTGGACGCGCGCAGGTTACGAGTCGGCGGCTATTGGCCTATGCGCCGGATTACGAGGCCTCCTGGCCCGGCTCGGACACCCACCCACCCCCGTGCGCCCGCTGGATCAGGTCGTTGACGACGGGTCCGACGACCTGCGGGAATCCGCCGAGCTGCACCGCGATGCTGAACCGGTCCGTGGTCACGCCTTCCTGCGGTTTCTCGGGATCGAGAACCATTCGCTCGCTGAGCGTGAGCACTTGGAATGCGATGCCGCGGGCGTTGAGGAACGCGCTGACCTGCTGGACCTCCTTCTCGTCCACGGTCTGCAGGAACAATTGTCCGGACAACCACCCGGTCATCTCCATGCGTCATGGTCTCAGTCATACGGGTTGTCGGGCGCGCTGACGGACGTGACTGTGTCGGCGCGCAGCACCGGCACCGTGCGATCGTCCGGGCTCGTCCCGGCGTATTCACCGATCACGGTCACCCACGCGTCGGGACGCGGAGCGGCGACCGGGCTGCGGATCCTGACTACCACGGCCCGCGCATCTGCGGCGCAGCAGGTGATCACCAGGCGGGCTATCCGAAACCCGTCCGGGTCGCTGCGCAGCACGAACCCGGTCAGCTCGACCCGGTGCCCGGTCAGTGTCGCTCCGCCGTCGAACGCCGCCCGGGCGTAGAAGTCGAGCAGCGTGACCCGGGTCGGCCCCCCGGTGTCGGCGCGCAGTGGTGGGAAGGCTCGAGCGGACGGAGGCGGTGCCGTTACCGGGATCCGCGCCGCCGCGTATGCGCCGAGCGCCGGCGGGGCGATGACGACGACCGCGATGACCGGCGCGATCACCAGCCACGCCACGCTCGATGTGCCGCTGTGCTGGTGCTGGTCAACGCCCGGGCTCTCTGGTCGCGTGGCGGCCAGTGACCAGAGCGCTAGTACGACGATTCCGACACCGGCCAGCAGCACCCATGGCCGCGCGACGGGCCGCACGTAGCGCAGCAGCGCCTCGGTCGCGGCGAGTCGAATCAGCGCGGCGCCGAACAACAGGAGGACGAACGACTGGCAGCGCGCGCTCACAGCAGCACCGTGCCCACCGTGCCAGCCGCGACGGCCGCAACGACCAGGGTCAGCGGTGCGAGGCGTGCCGCGAATCGGCGCCCGAACGTTCCGACCTGCATCGCGACGAGCTTGACATCGACCACGGGGCCGACGGCCATGAACGCGAGCCGGGCCGTCATGGAGAACTGCGAGAGGGACGACGCGATGAACGCGTCCGCCTCCGAGCACACGGCGAGCACGACAGCCAGGACGCTGAGCGCGGCAACACCCTCGACGGCACTGCCGCCCAGAGCGTCGAGCCACGATCGGGGCACCGCCACATTGAGCGTCGCTGCCGCTGCGGTACCGACGACGAGCAGGCCCACGGCCTGGGCCAGATCGTGCATCGCGGTCAGGCGAGCACGCTGCCACGCACCAGCACCGTCGGCCCTCGGTCGGAGAACGCACGGCGATATCGGCACCTCGCGCCCGACGCGCTGCCACAGCCATCCGACGACGATCGCCGTCGTGATCGAGGCGAGCAGACGCGCGAGCACCACAATCGGCTGGCCCGGGAACGCGACCGAGGTCGCGATCAGAACCACGGGATTGGTCGCCGGCGCCGAGAGCAGGAATGAGACCGTCGGACCGCGTGCCACGCCGCACCGCATCAGCGACGCGGCAACCGGCACGGACGCGCATTCGCAACCCGGCAGCGCTGACGCGGCAAGGCCGGCAACCGGTACGGCGAGCGATGGCCGGCATGGCAGCGTGCGCCGGAAGAATTCGCGCGGCACCAACTCGGCCAGGATCGCGGAGAGAGCGACGCCGAGTACGAGGAACGGCGACGCCTGGATGCAGATCGCTGCGAAGACGGTCGTCCACGCGGCAAGGGCCGGCGCGGTAACCAATCCACCCATGGCGAACCGTGCACCAAGCACGGCGAGAACGACCAGGCACAGCACGTCCGTCGAACGGACGCGCCGGCGGTACGCGGTCTCGGTTGCTTTGCTCACGCTGCGATGCTGGCAGCGATCAGGCTCGGCGGGCGGCCCGCCGGCGAATCTGTGGACAACGGCCGCGGCTGTGGATAACCCCGGCGATCAGTGAGCGGTCCGCACAGTCGCGAGCGGAGACGGCGTGGTAGGGCTGGGTAGAGCGGGTGTGGGGTTGCTGAGCTGAGCGGATGGTGGCTCGTTGACCTGGGTGAGTGGCGGCTCGGTCGTCTGAGCAGCTGGCCGCGTCGTCTGAGCAGCTGGCGGCGCGTTCGTGTAAGCGGGCGTCGGTTGCTTGTCCGTCGGGAACAGCGAGGCCGCGCTCGCCGCGAGCGCCGCGGACACGTGCGATTGCCACCGACCGCTGCCCACGATGGTCGTCATCTGCGACATGGTCAGCGGAGGACTCAGCCGGGTCGGTCGCGCGTCCTTCTCGGTGGGGGCGTTCCACTCCGTCAATTCGATCTGCACATTGTCGGTTCGCCCGAGTTGGACCTGCCACCTCGCGGCACTGCCGCTCGCGCCGCCATGGCTCGTCGACAGGAGGCCGCCGTCGCTCAGGATGCGGCACACGGCGTCGGCCGATACGGCGGAGTCACTGCATTCGGCCGACACGATGTTGCGATGATTCGGTGTCCAGTAGGTCATCGAAATGGCCAGCTCGGCCGCGCCGTGCCCGTCGTCGATCACGACTTCGGCGGCGGCAAAGCCGGTGAACGACCGTCCGGACATGCGGATGACCTTGACGTTGCCGAGCTCGGCCGGCAACAGGTCGAGCAGCGTCTGTGCCATGACCTGTCCGGTGACGGCAACCGTCCCCTTCGGGGGTGCGGCCATCAGCGTCGGTGTGCCCGGCGGGGGCTTCACGCCCGCCGACGCCGACGTGCCGTGGGTCCGTGCCGTGACGAGTTGGACGGTCATCGCCGTGACGGCCACGAGCACGAGGACGCACGTGGCGCCCTCCGCGGCGAGGGTGAAGTACCGGCGTCGACGTAACGTCCGACCCCGTGCGACCCCTCCCGCGACGAGGCGGTCGGTCGGCGGATCGAGCGTGTCGACGGCCCGGTGCATCAGCTCGGCGAGTTCGTCGTCGAGGTTCATGGTGTTCCACCAATCGAGGTCATGGATGTACGAGTTCGGTCGTGTCCTCGCCGAGGACGTCACGCAGCCGGGACAGCGCACGCATCGATTGCACGCGGATCGCGCCGGGGCTCCGGTCCAGATCGGCGGCCACCTGCTCGACGCTGCGATCCTCGAGGTAGCGCAACACGAGCACGGCGCGATCGCGTTTGGACAGTGTCGCCAGCGCGTCCGCGAGCGTGATCCGTAGGGCATGATCCGGTTCCCGCTCCGGCGCGTCGGGCAGGTCGCGTACCGGTCGCTCCGTCGAACTGCGACGCCGACGCTGCGACAGGAACGCACGCACGAGGACGGTGTGCGCGTACGCCGCCGGGTTCTCGATGCGATCGATCCTGTGCCAGTAGCGGTACATCCGGCCGAGCGCCTCCTGGACGAGGTCTTCGGACGTGTGCCAGTCTCCGGTCAGCAGCCAGGCGGTGCCGAACAGCGAACGGCTCTGCGCATTGGCGAATGCGGTGAAGCCGTCCGGTTCGCGCATCAACCCCGCCGCGGTGGGCGTCGTGTGATCACACATATGCGACGCCGATGCCGGGCTCTCGCGTTACACGGTTCGCGTCGCACGGTCTCCTGATCCCACGAAATCGGCCCAAATTCCTCGCGATGAGCGATACGGCGACACCGTCCCGTCAGACGCGCTTCATCCAGGATCGCCTACGCCGCAGGACGATCAGCGCCACCAGCACGAGCACACCGGCCTCGATGGACAGCAACGCGAGGGGGCTGATCGTGCGGTGTCCACCTGGACGAGCCGCGTCCGCGACCGGCGAATTCCCTTCCGGCGCGGCGGGTCCACTGCTGGCGGCGCGGTCGCCGGCGCTGCTCGACACCGGATGTGGCGCGCGCGGGCGCACGGCGGCGGCAAGGTGGCCGTGCGGCATGAGCCGCTTGGCCTGCGCGGTGATCACATCGCTGATCTCGTCGCCGTACGTGGACGACGGTCCATCGGTCAGGATGGCGACGGCGTAGCGGTAGTGATCGACGTACCCGGTCGTGTTGAACACCGCGTTCGGTGCGTCGGCACCGTCCTTCCCCCAGCCCTGCTTGACCGCCGCGTGGCTGGTTGCTGACGGGATTCCGAAGAGCTGGTACCTGCCGTCTGCTCCGTACGGCGCCGTATGGGCCATGGCGTCCTCCAGCCACGGGCCGACGTCCGGGTCACGCGCAATGGCGGCGTAGAGGTATGCGATCCCCCTCGCCGTGATCTTGGTATTGCCCCACCACCAGGGCCGACTGGGCGGCGTCCCCAGGAACGGGATGCTGTAGCGCGAGGCCACCCGGTCGAGCACGTCGCTGCCACCAGCCAGTCCGTAGAGCGCACTGGCCGCGTTGTCGTCGGACCGCGTGATCATCCGGTACGCGGTGATCTCGACGTCGCCGTGCATCTGGCCCGTGGCGAGCAGTTCGGCGGCGATGAGCACCTGACCACCGACTCGCTCGCGAACTCCGCGTGTCCTCGCCGGCACCGGTGTAGGCGCCGGTGCGCAGGTCGAGCACGGCGACGCCCGTCCGATAGCCCTTCGCGATCACGAGTTGAGCGGCCGCCTGCGCGTCGGTCCGGACGGACGCCGACGCCGTTGCCGCGCCTGCCAACAGCTGAACGATCAGCGCTCCCGCGATGCCGAAGCAACCCACTGCCCGTCCGCTCGCACCCCGCCGCGTCGTCACACTCGATACGACGCCGCCCCGAGCGGCCCCTGTTACATCGGCTTACATCGCGTCGCCCGTCACGGCGTCAGGCGCACCACCTGCGGGTCGTGATCGCTCGTCTGGTTGGTGAATTCGGAATTGATGTGCACTACCTGGTACTGCACCGGACCGGCTCCTGCCGTCACCAGGATGTGGTCGAGCACTTGCGAGACGCCGTTGAACACGTACGTGTACCGCTCGTTCTCCGGAAGCGTGGAGATCAGGTCGGTGAGGATCGACGGGCCGGTGCCGTCGGCGGTACCCGTTCGGAGCGCGGTGACCGAAGGGCTGAACTGGAAGTCGTTCAGGTCGCCGAGCACGACGACATCCGCCTTCTTGTCGACCGCCAGCATCTGCTGCACGAAGTCGTGGACGACCTGCGCCTGACCTGCTCGCTGCACCGCCGACGACTGCGCCGGGAACTGGAATCGCCCGTCCGCGCTCTGGTCGCCGCCCTTCGAATCGAAGTGGTTGCCGACGACGAACACGGTCTGGCCGTGGAAGAGGAACTCGCCGACGAGCGGCTTGCGGCTCGTCGTCCACACCGGGTTGGTGGGATCGATCCGTCCGGGCGACAGCGTGAGATCGAGCTTGCCGTGCGACTTCACGACGGCCGCCCCGGTGGTCGATCGGTGCACAGTGGACGATCCGCGGTCGACGAACGAGACACGCGCCGGGTTGAAGAGGAACACCACGCGGATGTTGCCGCCCGGCTGCCCGCCGTCCTTGTCGTTGACCGGGTCGATCTCGCGCCAGTCGTAGTGTGGCCCGCCGGCCGCGACGATCGCGTCGGTCAGCTTGGTCACCGTGTCGTTCGCCGCGACCACGCCGTCGTCGGTGGCGCCGGTGTTGTCCTGCACCTCTTCGACTGCGATGACGTCCGGCGTCGCCAGCTTCGTGACGATGCCGTCGGCCAGCCGCTCGTACTTGGACGCGGCGTCGCCCGGCGCGAGGTTCTCGACGTTGTAGGTTGCCACCGCCAACTGCGTGCTCGCCTGCGTGCTTGCCGGCGGTGACGGCAGGTGGTTGTCGACGCGTGCGCCGAGCTGCGTTGCCGCGATGACGTACCCACCGAAGTTGGAGTAGTCGACCGGGCCGATCGTCGCGCCGCTGAACACGTCGCCGACGTTGACGCCTGGGTTCACGCCGTTCGCAGGCACGACCTCGACGCGTCCGGACGGGATCGAGTTCTCGGCAAGAATCTCCGTACCGCCCCGTATGGTGGCCGCCTGCGTCGGCTTCGTCGTGATGAACTGCTCGCCGAAGCTGTTCGATGGGCCGACCACGCGGGCGTCGTCGACCTCGACCCGCATGCCCTCACGCGACTCCCAGAAGTCGAGCGCGGATCGAGCCGGATCGACCGGCGTCGACTCGATGTTGCCGCCGCCGAGGTCGGGTGCGTAGGTGACGGGCACGGTGTCCGGACCGATCGGCTCGGGCGTCGGCAGCGCGTTGCCGTGCGACAGGATGATCGTGGTCGGCGTCCCGATCTCGGTCACGGACAGGTTCGACGTGGTCGACACGGTCTCGCCGCTGCTCAGCGGGTAGAAGTCCCGGACCGTGCCGGAGACGAGCACCGAGTCGCCGGCGACGGCAGTGGTCGACCCGAAGACGAACAGGCCCTCGCTGGTGGCCGGGTTGGCGTCGGGCGCCGGGTCCTGGATCCAGAAACCGTTGCTGCGCTTGCCGGTGACGATGGCCGGGACGTTCGTGACGGCGTCGCCGTCGCTCGGCGACACAAAGCTGCCGCCCTGGATGTCGTGGATGCGCAGCGGTCCCGGCTCACCGGTGCCCGTGCCGTCGCCTCCAGGATTGGCCGCACCGGGCGTGGGTGCGGCGGCGGCGAAGTCCGTTGCGTTGTTGTCGGTGTCGGCAGCAGCCGATCGCTGCACGGAGAACGTGTTGGACGCGCCGGCGACCGGCGCGCCCTCGTTGATCACCGCCGTGCCGTAGCCGACGAGGTCTACCGATGCCGCGGCGCACGATGCCGAGTCGAGGCAGGTGAGCAACGTGGTGGAGTTGACGAGCGCGACCGTGCCGGCCGTCCCGGACATCGCGATCGTGCCGGTCGCCTGGGTCGGCGGAAGCGGCTGCGTGCCGCCGGTGCCCGCCGCCTCGCCGACCAGGTAGAGCGCGCCCGGGGCGATCGAGCCGGTCAGCGGCGTCGTCTGCCAAGCGCCCGTCGCGCCGCCGGAGTGGTACTGCACGGACCACCCGTCGACGCTCACCGCCGCGCTGCTCCGGTTCGTCAGTTCGACGAAGTCGTTGGTCAGCGTCGCGCCGGAGTTGCCCCCGCCGCCGT
>DASXRA010000437.1:0-5491 GCA_036506855.1 Jatrophihabitantaceae bacterium | reverse complement strand
AAGCCCGCCGCCGAGGGCACCGACCAGAGCCCGGCGCGCATCGGGGACAGGCCGAGCACGAGCTGCAGGTACTGCGCAACGAAGATGTCGATGCCGAAGACGATGAAGATGCCGAACCCGTAGGTCGCCAGCGCGGCGCTGAACGCCGGCACCCGGAAGAGGGCGAGATCGAGCAGCGGGTTCGCCAGCTTCCGCTGCCGGCGGACGAACAGAACGCCCAGCACGATGCCCGCAACGATCGACGTAGCGGCCAGTCGGCTCGGGCCCGCCTGAGCAAGTTGCTTGAGCCCGTAGATCACGGCGAGCACCGCGGCCAGCGACAGGACGGCGCTGCGGACGTCGAGGCGGCCGGGTCGCGGATCACGGAACTCAGGCAGCAGCTTCGGCCCGACCGCCAGTATCAGCACCATCACCGGCACGGCCAGCAGGAACACCGAGCCCCACCAGAAGCGCGCCAGCAGCAGCCCGCCCAGCACCGGCCCGATCGCTGCTCCGGCCGAGAAGCTGGTGATCCAGACACCGATGGCGAACGTGCGCTGGCGCGCGTCCAGGAACATGCTGCGAATCAGCGACAGGGTCGACGGTGCGAGCGTCGCGCCGGACAGGCCGAGCAGCGCCCGCGCGGCGATCAGCATCGCGGCGTTGGCGGACCAGGCGGCCAGCACCGACGTGATGCCGAACGCCGCGGCGCCGATCAGCAGCAGCCGGCGACGTCCGATCCGGTCGCCGAGCGTGCCCATCGTGATCAGCGAACCGGCGACCATGAAGCCGTAGATGTCGATGATCCACAGCAGCTGCGCGCTGCTGGGCCGCAGGTCCGCGCTGATGGCCGGCACCGCGAGGTTCAGGACGGTCAGATCCATCGCGTACAGGACGCACGGCAGCGCGAGAACGGCGAGCCCGATCCAGTCGCGGCGGGTTGCTCTCGGTGCTGTCATGACCGTGCTCCCTGCCCGTCGGTGTCGGTGTCTTGGCGCTTCAGTGGCACCGACGGCCGCGATTGTTACAGGTAGTCCTCCAGCGCCTGGCGGATTTTTGCGCGGGCGCGATGCAGCAACACCCGGTGGTTGGCGTCAGTGATACCAAGCAGGTCCGACACCTCCTGGGCGTCCCAGCCTTCGAGGTCGCGCAGCGTGATGACCGTTCGCTGCGCGGGGCTCAGCCGCGCGATCGCCGTCCGGGTCACGGCGCGGATCTCGTCTGACAGCAGCACGTGCTCGGGAACCCCGGACCAGTCGTCCGGGAACGAGGTCCAGTGGCCGGCGTACGGCCCGTCGCTCTGGAACCGGGACGGGTCGACCGCGGGCTCGTCGTCAGACCGCGCCATAGACGAGAACGGAGCCGAGCGCGCCTCGCGTCCCGAACGCCGCTGGGCGATATTGACCAGGATGCGCGCCATCCAGGTACGCAGCGAGGCGCGTCCCTCGAAGCCGTCCAGCCCGCCGAGCACGGCCAGCCAGGTCTCCTGCACGATCTCCTCGGCGACGGCGCGGCTCGGCGCGTAAGTCATGGCGAGGCGCAACAACGACGACTGGTGCGCGCCCACCAGATCGCGGAACGCCTGCTCGTCGCCGCGCCGCAGGGCGGCGAGCTGATCGGGTTCAGCAGTCACCGGGCGGACCTGCCGCGGGCCCACTCGCGGAACATGGCGGCCAGCGCGTCGGCCGTCTCGGCCGGGACGGCCTCGCCAGGCGTGGCCTGCAGGACGCGAACCGCCGTGCGCATCTGCTCGACGTGGGCCGTGCATCCGTCGCAGGACGCCAGGTGCTCACGGATCCGGGCGACCTCGTCGGCCGGCAGCGCCCCTTCGAGGTAGTCGGTGACCAATTCGACCAGCTCGATGCAGGCCATGTCGTCGATCATCTGCACTCTCCTTCAGGTGTCTCCTACTGCAGAGGCGAGAACACGCGATTCTGTTACTGTGCACGACCCGACACGAGGGAAAGGGCTGCCGTGCAGGCGATCGTCGTCAGGCGCTACGGCGGACCGGACGTGCTGGAACTCGCCGAGACGCCCGCGCCGGAGCCGCACGCCGGGCAGGTGCGCATCGCAGTACGTGCGGCGGGTACCAACCCCGTCGACGCGAGCAACCGCGCGGACGGCAGCTGGTCGGGACTGGTCCTGCCGTGGATTCCCGGATACGAGGTGTCCGGAGTGGTCGGCCAGCTGGGCGAGGGCGTCGCCGGGCTGAGCCTCGGCGACCGTGTCATGGCGATGACGCGGTTTCGCCGGCAGACGGGCGGCTACGCCGAGCACGTCGTGGTCGACGCCGACGCGGTCGCGAAGCTGGCCGACTCGACGTCGTTCGTGGACGCGGCCGCGACCCCGCTCGCCGGCGGGACGGCGTCCGACGTCCTCGAGCGCTTGAACCTCGCAGCCGGCGACCGCCTGCTCGTCCTCGGCGCCAGCGGCGGCGTCGGCTCGTACCTCCTGCAACTGGCGGCGGCGAGCCGGGTCGAGGTCTTCGCGCTGGGCCGGGCCGAACACCACGAGCGGATGCGGGCGCTCGGCGCATCCAAGACCGTCGACTACCGCCTGCCCGACGCCGTGCGGCAACCCGACGGGCCCGTCGATGCCGTCGCGGATCTCGTCGGCGGTGACGCGATCACGGCCTGGCTGCCGACGCTGCGCCCGGGCGGCCAGATCGCGGCCATTGCCACGCCCGACCTCGACCTGGACCCGCTGCTCGACGACAACATCACGTTCCACGGCGTGCTGCTCAAGAACAACGGTGACCGGACGCGCTGGCTCGCACGGCTGCTCGGCGAGGGGCGCCTCGTCGCGCACGTCTCGCACACTTTCGGCCTGGACGAGGCCGCGCAGGCCCATCGGATCCTGGAAAGCGGCCACGCCGGCGGCAAGGTCGTGCTCGCCGTCAACCCGTGAGCTCAGGTCAGCACCCGATCGTCGCGGTGGGCGGCGAACCAGTCGGACTGCCGTCGCATGCGCTCGCGGGGCGGCGTCTCGCGCGGCACGCCATACACGGTCTGCGGGAAATCCAGCGCAGCCTGGATCTTCCAAATCTCCTCGTGCTCGCCTGGCGGGAGAATCCGGGCCGGATCGCCGACGGCAACCCACCCGATCGGCACCATCGCGTCGTCCGCGAGCAAGGTGTTGACGTGCACGACGCCGTTGACGCGCACCTCCGCCGCGCGACCTAGGCGCGAGCCCGGGAACAGCGAGGCGCCTGTCGCGAGGAAGCAGCCGTCGCCGACATCCGTCCCGTTGAGATGCGCGTGCGGGCCGACGAGCACGTCGTCGCCGATCCGCACGGGATGCGCGGCCCGGCCGCGCACGAGCGCGTTCTCCATGATCGAGCAGCGTTCGCCGATCGTCACCTGCCCGTCCTCGGCAGTCACGACCGCGCCGAACAAGATGGACGTTCCGGCGCCGACTCGCACGTCACCGCACAGCACGGCGGTAGGTGCCACGTAGGCGCTCGGGTCGACGGATGGACGCGCACCTCGATGTTCGACGAGCATTCGTTGCCCTTCCTCGGACTGGGAGCACCGGGATGGTGACCGAGTTGACCATCGGCTTGCGAATTGCGCCGGGGAAGCCCCGATTTCGTCATCTGGTGCCGACCGGATCATGGTGACACGCTGCTCGGAGGGCTTGTATCGCCGTTCGCAGTCATGCGTCCGGCGCCAATCGGGGGTTGGTTCAGGTGGCACGTACGCGTCCGATCGAGGTGTCCAAGACTGTTGCCGCGCGTCCGGAACGGGTGTACGCGCTGGTCGCCAACCTTGCTCGCATGGGCGAGTGGAGCCCGGAGACGAGACGGGTGAAGTGGCGCCGCGGGGAGACCGAAGCTCGTCCTGGCGCACGCTTTCGGGGCAGCAACCGTCACGGCATCTGGCGCTGGCGGACGACGTCCACGATCCAGACCGCCGATCCAGGGCGAGAGCTCACCTGGCGGACGAGCCTGCTCGGCATGCGCGTCGCCACGTGGCGCTACGTCTTCGAGCCCGTCGGCGCCGGGGCGACCCGGGTGACCGAGTCGACGCACGATCAACGGGGGGCGCTGCTGCGGGCCTGCTCCCCCATCTTCACCGGCGTGATCGACCGCGCGGGTCGCAACGCCAAGACGATGCGGTTGACGCTGGAACGCATCAGAACCGCCGCCGAGCGCGCCGCGATCTGACGGCGCGCCCGGCTGCTCCGAAGCGGCTCAGCTGATCGAGAACGTGGCCAACCGCAGGTCCGAGCCGAACACCAGGTACACGTCGTGCGTGCCGGTCGCGCCGGCGAGCGCCGCGCTCGCCGTCGCATAGGTGTAGGCGTCGCCGGTGCTGGCGACACTCGCCGTGCCGACAAGCGGCCCGGTCGGCGAGTCGAGGCGGATCTGGATCGACCCGGTGCCCGCGCTGGCCTTGGCCACCCGCGCGGTGAACGTCGTCGCCTGCCCGAGCGCCGAACCGGCGAATTCGATCCAGTCGCCCGCGATCGCGGCGCCGACCGCCGTTCCGGCAGCCTTGCTCTCGTCGACGAGCTTGACCCCGGAGTACGCGTCGAAGTTCTCGGCCCGGGTCGGCTGTGCCAGGTTGCGCAGCGGGATCGTCTCGCCGTGGACGTGCAGCGTGGCCTGCTGACGGATGTCGGCCGACGAGCTGCCGACGAGTACGTCGTAGTCCGACGACTCGACGACCCACTTACCGCGGGTGACATCCCAGTGCGCGAGGTCGGCCGCCGGCAGCGTGAACCGGACCGTCCTCGTCTGCCCCGGCGCGAGCGTCACGCGCTGGAACCCGTGTAGCTGCTTGAGCGGCTCCTTGTCCCGCGACGTGCGCTGGTGGGTGTACAGCTGCACCACCTCGTCGCCCGCCCGTGCCCCGGTGTTGGTCACGTCGACGCTGACCTGCACCGTGCCGGCCGCGTCCACGGCCGGGTTCACGCGCAGGTTGCCGTACCGGAACGACGTGTACGACAGCCCGTAGCCGAACGGGTAGAGCGGATCTCCCTTGTAGTACAGGTAGGTCTGGTCGGAGGAGATGACGTCGTAGTTGTTCAGGTCCGGCGGCAGGTCGCTGTCGGAGCGGTACCACGTCTGGCTGAGCCGACCGGCCGGGTTGTAGTCGCCGAACAGCACGTCGGCGATGGCGTGCCCGGTCTCGGCGCCCGCGTGCGTGGTCCACAGGATGGCCGGCACGTTCTGCTGCTCCCAGGTGATCGTGTCCGGATAGCTCGTCTCCAGCACGACGATCGTGTGCGGGTTGACCGCCTGCACGGCCTTGATCAGGGCCTCCTGCCCGGACGACAGCGCCATGGTCGTGCGGTCGTGCGCCTCGCGGCCGTTGATGAACGGCATGGTGCCGACGACGACCACGGCCGCGTCCGCGCCGCGCGCGGCCGCGACAGCGCTGTCGACGCCGCTGGTGATGACGTCCTTGGAGAAGTGCGCCGCGCCGGCTGCGGTCTTCGAGCCGACGGTCAGGTTGCCGCTGCCGTCGACGGTCACGTAGTTCGTGCCGCCCCACCAGCTCTCCTGCGT
>DASXRA010000436.1:0-2749 GCA_036506855.1 Jatrophihabitantaceae bacterium | reverse complement strand
CTGGTCGCCGCGGATGGCGAGGGCGGCTGATGCTCCGGATCGCGCTCGTCCTGCTCGTGCTCGGTACGGGCGCGCTCCTGCTCGTTCCTACGGTGTTCGGCGCGGCGACCGGCGCGTCCGCAGTCGGCAACCCGGCCGCATCCGGCACGTCGTGCACCGTCTCGGCAAGCGGCCCGGCAGCCGCGGCCACTGTCGACGGCACCGACCTCTCACCCGACCAGATGCGCAACGCGCAGGTGATCGTCGCCGTGGTGAAGGCGCGCCGGCTGCCGCAGCCGGCCGCACAGATCGCGCTGATGACGGCGATGCAGGAGAGCACGCTGACCGTGATCGACCACGGCGACGCCGCCGGTCCGGACTCGCGTGGCCTGTTCCAGCAACGGGATTCGTGGGGGCTGCTCAGCGTCCGGATGGACGCCGCGAAGTCGACCGGCCTGTTCCTCGACCGGCTCGCGGCGGTGCCCGGCTGGGCGACCATGGACCCGGTTGCCGCCGCGCACGCCGTGCAGCGCAACGCGAACGCCGAGGACTACCGCAAGTGGGTCCCGTTCTCGCAGGCGCTGTCCGGCGCGCTGGTCACGAACGACCCGTCACAGGTGACCTGCACCGGCGGGACGCTGCTGCCCGGGGCATCCGCGAACGCGCACGCCACCGTCGCCCTGAAGGCCGCGGCGTCCACGCTCGGCATGCCGTACTGCTTCGACGGCGGCGACTCACGCGGGCCGACCCACGGCGGCGGCGGCCCGGGCTGCGACGGCGCGACGGTCGGCTTCGACTGCTCGGGGCTGGCGCTCTACGCCTGGGCGCAAGCGGGCGTCAACCTGCCGCACTTCTCCGGTGACCAGTACCAGATGGGCCACAAGGTGCCCGTCACCGCGGCGCGTCCGGGTGATCTGGTCTTCCTGTCCAACCCGAGCGAGGGCATCCACCACGTCGCGATCGTCTGGTCCGTCGACGTCGGAACCCGCACGGGCGCCGGCCAGATCATCGAGGCCCAGGACTTCAACGTGCCCGTGCACGTCCGCAAGTGGCGCGGGATCGACGAGCCGGAGGTGATGCCTTATGCCGTCCGCCTGGCCGGCTGACGAATTCGAATCAAGATCAACAGAGTCCCTCTGGAGGAGGTGCCCCGAATGAACACCCTCATCATGACGGTGACCGCTCGCATGTACGCGGCGGCACCCAACGCGCCCGGCAGCTCGTCGACCTGCACGAAGAAGCCGGTGACGATCAACATCCTCGACGGCGCAGGCGCTCCCGGGCTGAGCGCCCTGCAGCACCTGATCAACATCGCGGCCGTGATCGTGATCAGCCTGGCCGCGCTGTGCTGCCTGGGCGGGCTGTCCTGGATCCCGCTCGGCAAGACGATCGGCGTGCACGGTTCCGGCCAGCACGGACGGATCATGGTGGTCGGCGGCCTGGCCGTCGCGTTCATCGTCGGTCTCATCGCCGTGCTGATCAACCTGGCCTACAGCTGGGGCACGGGAGTGACCTGCTAATGGCCCGCTACCCGGGCCAGCAGCCGCGCCGGTGGCCGCTCGTGATCGTGGGCGGCGCCGTCGTGATGCTGGCCGGGCTGGGCACCGGGTGGGCGCTGTCGGGCCGGGCGTCCGGTTCGCCGACGACGCCCAGCGCGGTCGCGTGCCCCGGCGGACGTGACGATGCCGGGCGCCGCGCCTCGGCCGTCTGCCTCGTCACGTCGTACTTCGCGCTGGAGAATTCCTCGCCTGGCGAACGCGACGTCAAGCTGGCCAGCGTCGTGCTGCCCGGTGCGCTCGACTCGGCGCGCACGTCGTACAAGGCACTCGACGCGAAGGTGGCCACCGAGTACGCCGCGGTGGCGGCCACCAACCTGACGGCGAATGGCGCGTCGGCGGCGAGCGGTCAGGCGTGGGTCGCCTTCGTCGACAGCTACCGGGACGGGTCGGCGCCGCTCGCGCAGTGGTGGATCACCACGTTCGAGCTGCGCTGGCAGGGCGGGCGCTGGTGGCTCGACGGCGGCGTGGCCACACAGGTCGATGCCACGCCACAAACGGCCGGCACCGCACCGCGATCCGGCTTCGGGCCGGGATGGGTGGCAGCCGGTGCTGGGTAGACGGCGCTGGAGAGCGTTCGGCGTGGCCGTCGCCGCCTTCGTGGCGGGGACGGCGGTGCTGGGCGCTCATTCGGCCGGCGCCGCACCGTCGGCGGACTGGCAATCCACGCCGACGGCCGGCATCCAGTACGCCACCGACGCGAACGGCGTCGACTACCCCTACCTCGTCATGCCTACCGGCGGGCGCTGGTATCTCGAATGCCCGATGCAACTCGATCCGGCCACGCATGCGCTGACTCAGTCGATCAAGCTCAACATCGACCACGACCGGTGTGGCAACGACCAGGGCGTCACCCACCCCTACTACGGCTCGACCTGGAAGACGACGACGCTCGCGTCGGTGCGCGTCGACCCGGACGACGTGCGCTGCGGGCAACTGCTCGCCCACCGCGCCGACGCGATCCCACCCGACGCCGTGTCGCCTGTGTTCTGCGGTGACCGGACGCTCGTCTACCCGACCATCAACAACACCCTCGCGCACGCGCTGGCCACCTGGTGGCCGGACCAGGTCTTCGACACCTGCCCACCGCCGAAGAACCGCTCGAGCCTGGCGTGCGGTCCGGACGACGACGGCAAGGGCTCGGTCGCGCTGCAGTGGTGGCACAGCAACGGGCACGGCGGCGTCGACTGCAGCCGCATCCCGGCCGACCACGT
>DASXRA010000435.1:0-12137 GCA_036506855.1 Jatrophihabitantaceae bacterium | reverse complement strand
AAGAGCTTCCGCAACGAGATCACCCCGGGCAACTTCATCTTCCGCACCCGCGAGTTCGAGCAGATGGAGATGGAGTATTTCGTCGAGCCGGGCACGGACGAGACGTGGTTCGAGTACTGGCTCGAGCAGCGGTGGAACTGGTATGTCGATCTGGGCATCAGCGCTGACAACCTGCGTTACTTCGAGCATCCGAAGGACAAGCTGTCGCACTACTCGAAGCGCACCGTCGACATCGAGTACCGGTTCCGCTTCGGCGGCACCGACTTCGCCGAACTCGAGGGCATCGCCAACCGCACCGACTTCGACCTGACCACCCACTCGAAGCACTCCGGCGCCGACCTGACGTACTTCGACCAGGAGAAGAACGAGCGGTGGACGCCGTACGTCATCGAGCCGGCGGCCGGGCTCACTCGGGCGGTCCTGGCGTTCCTGCTCGACGCGTACACCGAGGACGAGGCGCCGAACGCGAAGGGCGTTCCGGAGAAGCGCACCGTGTTGCGTCTGGATCGCCGCCTCGCGCCGGTGAAGGTCGCCGTGCTGCCGCTGTCGCGCAATGCCGACCTGTCGCCGAAGGCGCGTTCGCTGGCCGATGCGCTGCGCCGCAACTGGAACGTCGACTTCGACGACGCGCAGGCGATCGGCCGCCGTTACCGCCGCCACGACGAGATCGGCACGCCGTTCTGCGTCACGGTCGACTTCGACACCCTCGACGACGACGCGGTGACCGTCCGCGAGCGCGACTCGATGGCCCAGGAGCGGATATCGCTCGACAAGGTCGAGGGTTACCTGGCCGGGCGGCTCGCCGGCGTCTAGTCCGGCCGATAGGCACGTCCTGTGTCATCATTAGATGCACGATTCCGTGCCTGACTGGGGACGAGGACGCCCATGCGTACGACAATCGCGCTTGATGATGCTCTGCTCGCTGAGGCGCAGCGTCTGACTGGCACGACGGAGAAGGCGGCACTCTTGCGTGAGGCGCTCACGGCGCTGATCGAACGCGAAAGCGCGCGCCGCCTGGCCAGGCTGGGAGGCACCGAGCCTGATCTCGTCGAGCCACCCCGGCGCCGGGCGAAACCCCGTTGATCCTGATCGATACGTCCGTCTGGGTCGAGCATCTTCGAGACGGAAACGCGGCGTTGGCGCAGCTGCTCGACGACGCGGCCGTGCTGGCTCATCCATGGGTCACGGGCGAGATTGCGTTGGGCAGTCTGCGGCAGCGCGACGAGATAATCGCCCTACTCAGTGCTCTGCCCCAAACGGCGGTGGCGACTGCGGATGAGGTGCTCCTGTTCATCGAGCGCGAGCGACTGTTCGGCATCGGCATCGGATATGTGGACGCTGGGCTGCTCGCTGCCGCCAGGCTCACTCCGGACGCAACGCTCTGGACGACGGACAAGCGCCTGTCCGCCACCGCGGCGAAGCTCGGGCTTGGCTACGACCCGCACGGTCGGTGAACGATTGTTCGCTGGCGCTGCTAATTCCCGGCGTGGCGGATCGCCGTCTCCACCGCTCGCTGGCTTATCCCGCCTGGGCGGATGGGCGTCCCCACCGCTCGCTCCGCTCGGGTGGACCCGCCGTTCCGCTCCGCGCCTGTCGGCGCGGGCCGCGTCGCGGCGGCGGGCTCTTCGCGCGAGCGCTCATCGCAGCTCGGGCGGATCCTGTGATCCGCTCGCGCCTTCGGCGCCGCCGCGTCGCGGCGCCCGGGCTCTTCGCGCGAGCGCTCTTCGCTACGGCTCTTGGAGCACGGAGAGGATGTTGCCTGCCGGGTCCTTGAACCACGCTATTGCCGGGCCAGGAGTCTCGCGGGCGATGCCCTTGTCGTCCTGGTCGAAGCCCGGGTAGCGCTCGAAGACGACGCCCCGCGCGACCAGGTCGTCGACCGCCTTGGCGATGTCGTCCACCGGGAAGTTGAGGATGGTGTACGTCGCGGGCGTGTAATCGGGCTTCGGGTAGACGATGACCTCCGTGCCGCCGCCGAGTTGCAGGCGCAGCAAGTCACCTTGCTCCGACACTCCGACGCCGAGCGTCTCGCCGTAGAACTGCTTCGCCTTGTCGATGTCGTCCACGGCGAAGCCGCTGACTGCCTTGCTGTTCCCGAGCATGACCGCTTCCCTTCGGTTGGGTACATCGGTATGTCGAAGCCCGATCCGCTGTTTCGACGCGGTTCCGGAAGGATAGTGCCGTGAAGCGCACGCCTGCCGGGTACGCCGACGTTCTCGTGAGCGACGACCTGCTGCGCGAGCTCGCGCCGCAGGTGCTCGCGGCGCTCACCCGGCGTTACGGGCATTTCGACCTCAGCGAGGACGCCGTCCAGGAAGCGCTGCTTGCCGCGTCCGCGCAGTGGCCCGGCGAGGGCGTCCCGGACAGTCCGCGCGGCTGGCTGATCACCGTCGCGTCGCGGCGGCTGACCGACCAGCTGCGCAGCGAGTCGGCGCGGCGGCGCCGCGAGGTCACGGCCGCCGCGGCGGTTCCGCCGGACGAGCTGCTGGCGCCGCCGGCCGATGCCGACGAGCCGGCGAAGGACGACACGCTGACCTTGCTGTTCATGTGCTGCCATCCGGCGCTGTCGCCGCCCTCGCAGGTGGCGCTGACGCTGCGGGCCGTCGCGGGCCTGACCACGGCCCAGATCGCCCGCGCGTTCATGGTCCCCGAGGCGACGATGGCGCAGCGCATCAGCCGGGCCAAGCGCACGATCAAGGTCAGCGGCATCGCGTTCCAGTTGCCGCCGCAGGCCGAGCGTGCCGACCGGCTCAGCTCGGTACTGCACGTGCTCTACCTGATCTTCAACGAGGGCTACACCGCGACGTCCGGCCCCGACCTCGTGCGCACCGACCTTACCGGCGAGGCGATCCGGCTGGCCCGCATGGTGCACGGCCAGCTGCCTGACGACGGCGAGGTGGCCGGTCTGTTCGCGCTCATGCTGTTGACCGATGCGCGGCGTCCGGCCCGCACCGGCCCGGACGGCACGCTGATCCCGCTCGCCGAGCAGGACCGCTCGCTGTGGAACCAGGACTCGATCGCGCAGGGCGTCGCCCTGGTGTCCGGCGCGCTGACCGGAGGACCGCTCGGGCCGTACCAGATGCAGGCGGCGATCGCGGCGATCCACGACGAGGCGCCCGTCGCCGCCGACACGGACTGGCCGCAGATCCTCCCGCTCTACGAGCTGCTCGAGCGGGTCTCCGACAACCCGATGGTGACGCTCAATCACGCCGTCGCGGAGGCGATGGTGAACGGTCCGCGCGCCGGCCTGCAGCTGCTCAATGTGCTCGATGCGGACGAGCGGCTGGCCGGCCACCATCGCCTCGACGCCGTCCGCGCCCATCTGCTGGAGATGGCAGGCGAGCGCGACGAAGCCCGCGCGAGCTACCAGCTGGCCGCGCGCCGCACGACCAGCCTCACCGAGCAGCGCTACCTGGACGCACGAGCAGCCCGCCTGACCTGATACACCTCGATGTGTACGGTGGTGTCATGAGCCGGACGAACATCGACATCGACGACGAGCTCATCACCGATGTGATGCGCCAGTACCACCTGCGCACCAAACGAGAAGCGGTCGACCTCGCGCTGCGCCGGCTGCGCCGCACGCCGATGACCAAGGAGGAGGCGCTGGCGATGGAGGGCACCGGCTGGGAGGGCGACCTGGACGAGATCCGCCGTAGCTGGCAGCCGATCGAACCGTGACGCGACTGATCGACTCCTCGGCATGGATCGAGTATCTGCGCGGAAGCGACAGGTCCGTTGCGGCCGCCGTCCGCCGAGCCATCGATGACGGCACCGCGGCCACGACCGACGTCGTGGTGCTGGAGGTTCTCGCCGGCTCACCCGTCCATCGGACGGCCGCTTGGTCCGCGCTGCTGGCCAGGTGCAGCTACCTGGCGCAGCAGCCGTGGGACGACGCCGATGCGGCGGCGGCGATCTACCGAGCGTGTCGTCGCGGCGGCCACACGCCGCGAGGCCTTGCCGACTGCCTGATCGCCGCGATCGCTATCCGGAACGACGTGGCGGTGCTTGCATCGGACAAGAACTTCGACGCCATCGCACAACACGCGCCGCTTCAGGTCGTCGGCTCATGATCAGGCTGCTCGGCAAGGCCGTCGACCCGCCGGTGGTGCTCGCGCCGATGGCGGGCATCACGAATGTCGCGTTCCGCCGGCTGTGCCGCGAGTACGGCGGCGGGCTGTTCGTCAGCGAGATGATCACGTCGCGGGCACTCGTCGAACGCAACCCGAAGACGATGCGGATGATCCGGTTCGACCCTGGCGAGCAGCCGCGCAGCATCCAGCTCTACGGCGTCGACCCGTCGGTGGTGGGCGCGGCTGTGCGCATGATCGTCGAGGAGGGTCTGGCCGACCACGTCGACCTGAACTTCGGCTGTCCCGTCCCGAAGGTCACCCGGCGCGGTGGCGGGGCGGCGCTGCCGTGGCACGTCGACCTGTTCGCCGGGATCGTCCAGGCGGCGGTGCGCGCTGCGGACGGTGCCATGCCGGTGACGATCAAGATGCGCCTCGGCATCGACGCCGACCACCTGACCTACCGAGACGCGGCGCTGCGGGCGCAGGACGCAGGCGTCGAGTACGTCGCGTTGCACGGGCGCACGGCGGCTGACTTCTACGCCGGACGCGCCGACTGGGCGCCCATCGCCGAGCTGGTCGAGCTGCTCGACATCCCGGTGCTGGGCAACGGCGACATCTGGGAGGCCGACGACGCGCTGCGCATGGTCGCCGAGACCGGCTGCGCGGGCGTCGTCGTCGGGCGCGGCTGCCTGGGCCGGCCGTGGCTGTTCGCCGACCTGGCCGCCGCGTTCGCCGGACGCGCCGAGCGCCGCCGTCCGAGCCTGGGCGAGGTCGCGGCCACCATGCGCCGCCACGCGTCGCTGCTCGCCGACTGGCTGGACGAGGATCACGGGCTGCGCGATTTCCGCAAGCACGTCGCCTGGTACCTCAAGGGCTTCGCCGTCGGCACCGAGATTCGGGCGGCGCTGGGCGGCGTGAGCACGCTCGGCGAGCTCGACGACCTGCTCGGCAAACTCGACGCCGACCAGCCGTTCCCGGTCGAGGTGCTCGGCCGGCCCCGAGGACGCACCAGCTCACCCCGTGCCGTGGCCCTGCCCGAGGGCTGGCTGGCCTCGCGGGAAGAGTGCGCAGTGCCCGAGGGCGCCGAGCTCGACGACTCCGGAGGCTGACGCCCGCGCCCATCGGACCCAGCTGCCGTGTCCGTGCGTCGCCCGAGTCACAGACGAGAACGTTTGAGACGCCTTACCCTTCGGGCATGGAGCATGCGTGGGCAAATCGGCCCGCGGATCGGACTGCGGGACGGTGTCGTCATGCCAAAGCTCGTCTACGACTTCGCTGAGGGAAACAAGGACCTCAAGGATCTGCTGGGTGGCAAGGGCGCAAACCTGGCTGAGATGACTAACCTCGGCCTGCCGGTACCTCCGGGCTTCACGATCACCACCGAGGCGTGCCAGGCATATCTCAAGACCGGCCGCGAGCCGGACGAGCTGGCCGACGAGGTCAGCGAGCACCTGGCGTCACTCGAGCGGAAGATGGGCAAGCGGCTCGGCCAGTCCGACGACCCGCTGCTGGTCTCGGTGCGTTCGGGCGCCAAGTTCTCGATGCCGGGGATGATGGAGACCGTCCTCAACGTCGGGCTCAACGACCAGTCGGTGCGCGGGCTCGCGGCGCAGTCGGGCAACGAGCGGTTCGCGTTCGACTCGTACCGGCGCCTCATCCAGATGTTCGGCAAGACGGTGCTCGGCGTCAGCGGCGAGCACTTCGACGAGGCGCTCGACGCGGCCAAGCACGCCAAGGGCAGCACGAACGACCTGGACCTGGACGCCGACGACCTGCGCCGGCTCGTCGAGACCTACAAGGACGTGGTGATCAAGCACGCGGGCCGCGAGTTCCCGCAGGAGCCGCGCGAGCAGATGGACCTCGCCGTCCGGGCGGTGTTCGACTCGTGGAACACCGAGCGTGCCCTGGTCTACCGCCGCCAGGAGCGGATCCCCTCGGACCTGGGCACGGCCGTGACGGTCTGCGCGATGGTGTTCGGCAACCTCGACATGGAGTCCGGGACGGGCGTCGCGTTCACTCGCGACCCTGCGTCCGGCGCGCAGGGCATCTACGGCGACTACCTGCAGAACGCCCAGGGCGAGGACGTCGTCGCCGGCATCCGCAACACGGTGCCGCTGGCCGACCTCGAGGGCATCGACAAGAAGTCCTACGACGAGCTGCTCAAGATCATGCAGACCCTGGAGGAGCACTACCTCGATCTGTGCGACATCGAGTTCACCATCGAGCGCGGCAAGCTGTGGATGCTGCAGACCCGAGTGGGCAAGCGGACCGCCGCGGCTGCGTTCCGCATCGCGACGCAGCTCGTCGACCAGGGCCTGATCGACATGGACGAGGCGCTGCTGCGCGTCACGGGGGCGCAGCTCGCGCAGCTGATGTTCCCGCGCTTCGACGATTCGGGGGCGCGGCGCAAGATCGCGACCGGGATCGCGGCGTCGCCAGGAGCCTCTGTGGGCAAGGTCGTCTTCGACTCCTACACCGCGGTGAAGTGGTCGCGTTCGGGCGAGAGCGTGATCCTGGTTCGCCGCGAGACGAACCCCGACGACCTCAACGGCATGATCGCCGCGGCGGGCATCCTGACCTCGCGGGGTGGGAAGACGAGCCACGCGGCGGTGGTGGCACGCGGCATGGGCAAGACGTGCGTCTGCGGTGTCGAGTCGCTCGACGTCAACACCAAGCAGCGCGTCATGCGTGCGCCGCACGGCGTCGAGATCCACGAGGGCGACGTGATCTCGATCGACGGCACGACTGGCGAGGTGTACCTGGGCGAGGTGGCGGTGGTCGACTCCCCGGTGGTGCGCTATTTCGAGGGCGACGTGGCGGCGGATTCCGACGAGCTGGTGGCCGCCGTCGACCGGATCATGCGCCACGCGGACGGCGCGCGCCGGATGACCGTGCGCACCAACGCAGACAACGCCGAGGACGCCGAGCGAGCCCGGCGCTTCGGCGCGCAGGGCATCGGCCTGTGCCGGACCGAGCACATGTTCCTCGGCGAGCGGCACGCCCTGGTCGAGGCGCTGATCCTGGCCGACACGGACGAGGAGCAGAGCGACGAGCTCGCCGAGCTGTTGCCGTTGCAGCGCAAGGACTTCATCGAGATCTTCGAGGCGATGGACGGGCTGCCCGTCACGATCCGGCTGCTCGACCCGCCGCTGCACGAGTTCCTGCCCGACATCACCGAGCTCTCGGTGCGCGTCGCCGTAGCTGAGGCTCGCGGCGAGAAGCGCGAGGGCGACCTTCGCCTGCTGCAGGCGGTGCACAAGCTGCACGAGCAGAACCCGATGCTGGGCCTGCGCGGCGTGCGGCTCGGCGTGGTGATCCCCGGCCTGTTCGCCATGCAGTCGCGCGCGATTCTCGAAGCCGCCGCCGAGCGGATCCGGGCCGGTGGTGTGCCACGCGTCGAGATCATGGTGCCGCTGGTAGCCAACGTGCAGGAGTTCGAGACCGTCAAGCAGGACATCATCCAGGTCGCCCGCGAGGTCCGCGCCGAGATGGGCGTGCAGCTGGACTTCCTGGTCGGCACGATGATCGAGCTGCCCCGCGCGGCACTCACCGCGGACCAGATCGCCGAGGCCGCCGAGTTCTTCTCCTTCGGCACGAACGACCTCACCCAGACGACGTGGGGTTTCTCCCGCGACGACGTCGAAGCGGCGTTCTTCTCCGCGTACCTGGAGAAGGGCATCTTCGGCATCTCGCCGTTCGAGACGATCGACCGCGAGGGGGTCGGCGAGCTCGTCCGGATCGCCGCCGAGCGGGGGCGCCTGCACCGTCCCGGGCTCAAGCTGGGCGTCTGCGGCGAGCACGGCGGCGACCCCGACTCCGTCCACTTCTTCGACATGGTCGACCTGGACTACGTGTCCTGCTCGCCGTTCCGCGTGCCGGTGGCCCGGCTCGAGGCGGGACGGGCGACCGTCAGCCGCGGCAGTCGCTGAGCGCGATGTCCAAGGTCGCGATCGTCACCGGCGGGAACCAGGGGCTGGGACTCGCCCTCGTCCGCGGGCTCTGCAGCCGGCTCGGCGACGAGGGCACCGTGTACCTCGCGGCGCGTGACCGCGAGCGCGGCGAGGCGGCGGTACGCGGGCTGCATGACGAGGGCCTCTCGGCGAGGCTGGAACTCGTCGACGTCCGGGACACCGACTCGGTGCAGGCCTGCGCAGACGCACTCGCGGAACGGCACGGCGGCGTCGACATCGTCATCTCGAACGCCGCCGCTCGCATCAGCCGCGACGTGCCGAACGAGGCGCAGGTCCGGACGTTCGTCGACACCAACAACGGCGGCACCGATCGGATGATCAGGGCATTCGGGCCGCTGCTGAACGACGGGGCACGGTTCATCGTTGTGGCCAGCTCGTTCGGCACACTGGCCAGCCTGGACCCGCGCCTGCACGATCGATTCGACGTCGACCGATCGAGCCTGAGCCTGACCGACCTCGCGAAAGTCATGGACGACTACGTGGACGCGGTGCAGGCCGGGCGCGCCGCCGCCGAGGGGTGGCCCGACTGGATCAACCCGCCGTCGAAGGTCGGGCAGGTGGCCGCGATGAAGGTGATGGCGCGGGAGTTCGCGGCCGAGGCGGCCCGACGCGACATCCTGGTGAACGCGGCCTGCCCCGGGCTGGTCGACACGGACGCGTCGCGGCCCTGGTTCGACGACATGTCGGGCGCTGCGACGCCGGACGAGGCCGCCGCGGACGTGCTGTGGCTGGGTACGCTGCCCGCGGGCACTCGCGAGCCGTACGGCGAACTGGTCCAGTACCGAAAGGTGCTTCCGTTCCGGGCGGCCGCGTAGCGACCCGTCCGCGGAAAGCCGGCCAGCGGGCCGATGGGTAGGCTCGGGACCGTGTTCCGACGTCGCCTGCGCTCGCTGTCGGAGTCGCTTTCCGAGGCCGTGTCGCGGCCGATGGCGCGGATGGCCGGTACGCTCGTCGTCCCGACCACGCCGTTGCTGCAGCAGTTGCTCGACGAGTACGGGCTCAAGCACAGGATCGACCCTGACGGCGACCTGACCGTCCGCTGGGAGAAGTGCAGCATCTACTTCTTCCACTACGGCGACAAGCGCGAGGTGCTCCAGGCCCGCCTTTACCTCAACCGGCGATTCCCGGTCGAGACGCGGCCGACCCTGGCGCTCGCCCTCGACGACTGGAACCGCACGAAGCTGTTCCCCAAGGCCTACACGGTGCTTCCCGACGACGGCATGGTCGGCATCTGCGCCGAGCAGTGCTACGACTTCGAGGGCGGCGCCACGCGCGATCAGATCCACCACACGATCGGCGTCTGGATCGATTCGCTGCTGCGTTTCGCCGAATGGGTGGACGAGCAGATGTGAGCTACGACGCGGCCGCCTACGAGCGGCGGGTGTCAGAACCTCCCAAACGTGCCGGTTCGCAACCCGATCGCAGCGACTTCGCCCGCGACCGCGCCCGGGTGCTGCACTCCTACGCGTTCCGGCGCCTTGCCGACAAGACCCAGGTCGTCGTCCCGGGAGAGGACGACTTCCCGCGGACGCGGTTGACCCACTCGCTGGAGGTGGCACAGATCGCGCGCGAGATCGGTGCCGCGCTGGGCTGCGATCCCGAGGTGGTCGACGCCGCCGGGTTGGCGCACGACCTGGGCCACCCGCCGTTCGGCCACAATGGCGAGGTTGCGCTGGACTCCCTGGCCGAGGCCTGCGGCGGGTTCGAGGGCAACGCGCAGACGCTACGCATCCTGACCCGGCTCGAAGCGAAGATCGTCGCCCCGTCGGGCGAGCCCGCGGGCCTGAACCTGACGCGCGCGACCCTCGACGCGGCGTGCAAGTACCCCTGGGAGCGTGCTGCCGGCTCGCCCAAGTTCGGCGTGTATACCGCCGATCTCGACGCCTTCGGCTGGCAGCGCGCCGGCGCGCCGGACGGCAGGCGCTGCCTGGAGGCGCAGATCATGGACTGGGCCGACGACGTCGCCTACTCCGTGCACGACGTCGAGGACGGCGTCTACAGCGGGCACATCGAACTGTCCACAGTGGACGATGCCGAGCGGGCGGCCCTCTGCGGGGTAGCCGCCGAGCTGTACTCGCCGCTCACGCCGTCCGCGCTGGCACCCGTGCTCGACGACCTGCTGGCGCTGCCGACGCTTCGCGATCTCGCCGACTACGACGGGACGTACCGGGCTCAGGCCGCGGCGAAGCGTGCCACCAGCGAGCTGACCGGGCGCTTCGCCGGGGCGGCCGTGTCGGCGACCCGCGACGCGTGTGGCGACGCGCCGCTGTCGCGCTACGACGCCGACCTCGACGTGCCGCCGCGGATCGTCGCCGAGTGCGCGCTGCTCAAGGCGGTCGCGGCCCGCTACGTCATGCGCCGGGCCGGCGTGCGCGAGCGGCAAGCGGCGCAGCGACGGCTGCTGGCCGAGCTGGTTTCGGCGGTGCTCGACGGCGCGCCGCGGACGCTGGATCCGGCCGCCGCGGGCGCGTGGCACGAGGCCGCTGACGACGCCGGGCGCCTGCGCGTCGTGATCGACCAGGTCGCGCAGCTCACCGATTCGTCCGCGCAGCACTGGCACTCGCGGTTGGCTCGCCCTCGCCGCTAATCCGGGTGATTGCGTCGTAGGCCGCAAGTAGCGTGGCTGCCGTGCCCGACGACATCCCGATGATCTATGCACGTGGCCTCACGAAGGTGTACGGCGCCGTGCAGGCCCTGCGCGGCATCGACCTCGACGTCCGGCGCGGCGAGGCGTTCGGCTTCCTCGGGCCCAACGGGGCCGGCAAGTCCTCGACCATGCGCATAGTCGGCGCCGTGTCGCCACCGAGCGGCGGTGAGCTGCGCATCCTCGGGCTCGACCCCGCTCACGACGGGCCGCGCATCCGGGCCCGGCTCGGCGTCTGCCCGCAGCAGGACTCGCTCGACCCGGAGCTGACGACCCGCGAGAACCTCACCATCTACGGGCGCTACTTCGGCATGAGCCGGGCCACCTGCCGGGCCAAGGCCGACGAGCTGCTCGACTTCGTCGCGCTGACCGAGAAGGCCGGCGAGAAGGTCGAGAACCTGTCTGGTGGTATGCGGCGGCGGCTGACGATTGCGCGGTCGCTGATCAACGATCCGGACGTGCTGCTGCTCGACGAACCGACCACCGGTCTCGACCCGCAGGCGCGGCACCTGCTGTGGGACAAGCTGTTCCGCCTGCGGCAGGGTGGCGTCACGCTCGTCCTGACGACTCATTACATGGACGAGGCCGAGCAGCTCTGCGATCGCCTGGTAGTCATGGACGGCGGGCTGATCGTCGCCGAGGGGTCACCGGCCGACCTGACCCGCGAGTACTCCACGCGCGAGGTCACCGAGCTGCGATTCGGGCCAGGCGAGAATCACGAAGTCCTTGCCGGCAAGGTCGCCGACCTGGCCGACCGGATCGAGGCGCTGCCCGATCGGCTGCTGCTCTACTCCGACGACGGGGAGCGGGCCGCGGCTGCCGCACACGAGCGCGGCCTGTCGCCGGCCAGCGTCCTGGTGCGCCGCTCCACTCTCGAAGACGTCTTCTTGCGCCTCACCGGCCGAACCCTGGTGGACTGATGGAACTCGTCATCCGCCAGTACGACTACTGGGCAACGGCGTACAGCAGGACGTGGAAGGGCTCGGTCTTCTCCAGCTTCCTGGTCCCGCTTCTCTTCCTGACCGCGATGGGCGCCGGGCTTGGCAAGCTCGTCGACGACCACACGGGCGGCGCGACGCTTGGCGGCGTGTCGTACCTGACGTTCATCGCTCCGGGCATCCTCATGACCACCGCGATGCAGACTGCGGTCGGCGAGTCGACCTACCCGATCATGGGCAAGATCAAATGGAACTCCGTGTTCCATGCGATGGTGGCAACGCCGCTGCGTCCGCTCGACATCGTGCTGGGCCAACTGGGATTCATCGCCTTCCGCGTGCTGACGACGTGCGCCGTATTTCTCGGCATGCTCGCCGTCTTCGGCGCGATCGACTCGCCGCTCGGGGTGTTCAGCCTCGGGGTTGCGTTGCTCGTCGGGCTGGCGTTCGCGGCGCCGGTGTTCGCGATCGCGACGCGCCTGGACAACGACTGGGGCTTCGCACTGGTCTTCCG
>DASXRA010000434.1:0-4394 GCA_036506855.1 Jatrophihabitantaceae bacterium | reverse complement strand
GGATCGGACGCACCGACTGGCGCTATGAGACGACATTCTTCTGGGACGACCCGGGCGCCGACGCCGAGGTCGACCTCGTCGCACTCGGGCTCGACACAGTCGCCACCATCGAGGTCAACGGCACCGAGCTGGCCCGCACCGAGAACATGCATCGCAGCTACCGGTTCGCCGTGCGCGACCTGCTCCGGACCGGCGAGAACACGTTGGCGATCACGTTCGCCGCCGCGTTGACCGCAGCCGAGCGGGCCAGCGAGGCGCTCGGCACACGTCCGCATGTCAACGCCCACCCGTTCAACGCGATCCGCAAGATGGCCTGCAACTTCGGGTGGGACTGGGGCCCCGAGTTGGTGACGGCCGGCATCTGGCGGCCGCTGCGCCTCGAGACGTGGCGCGAGGCGCGAATCGCGGCCGTCCGCCCCCTGGTGGAGGTCGACGGCACGACCGGGCTGCTGCGCGCGCACGTCGACGTCCAGCGCCGCGGCGATCGGCCGGCCAGCGTCGAGGTCGAGATCGCCGGCCTGCGCGCGTCCGCGACGCTCGCCCCCGGCGAGTCGTCGGCGCTCGTCGAGGTCAGCGTCGCGGACGTGCACGTCTGGTGGCCGCACGGGTACGGCGACCAGCCTCTGTACCCGCTGACCGTGCGCGTTGCGGACGACCTGTGGGCCGGCCGTGTTGGTTTCCGCAACGTCGTCCTCGACACCGCGGCCGACGAGCACGGCACGAGATTCACCTTGCAGGTCAACGGGATTCCGGTGTTCGCGCGCGGAGTGAACTGGATTCCGGACGACTGCTTTCCGGCTCGCATCGACCGCGCCCGCTATGCCGAACGGCTCACCCAGGCACGCGACGCGAACGTCAACCTCGTGCGCATCTGGGGCGGCGGCATCTACGAGAGCGACGACTTCTACGACGTGTGCGACGAGCTCGGAATCCTGGTGTGGCAGGACTTCCTGTTCGCATGCGCCGCCTACGCCGAGGAGGAGCCACTGCGCGGCGAGGTCGTAGCCGAAGCACGCGAGGCCGTCACCAGGCTCAGCCCGCATCCGAGCCTGGCGCTCTGGAACGGATGCAACGAGAACGTCTGGGGCCACGCGGACTGGGGCTGGCAGGACTCGCTGGGGGACCACTCGTGGGGGCTCGGCTACTACACCGACGTGCTCCCGTCGATCGTCGCCGAGCTCGATCCGACCAGGCCGTACAGCCCGGCAAGTCCCTACTCGTTCGCCGCGGGACGTCATCCCAACGACCAGGCCGACGGCACCATGCACGTCTGGGACGTGTGGAACGAGCGCGACTACACCGCCTACCGGCGCTACGTGCCGCGCTTCGTCGCCGAGTTCGGCTTCCAAGCTCCGCCGACGTGGGCGACGCTGACCCGGGTGATCGACGAGTCGTCGCGCACGCCGGACTCCCCCGCGATGCTTGCCCACCAGAAGGCCGAGGACGGCACCGCGAAGCTGGCCCGCGGCCTGCAGGGCCATCTGCCCCAACCTCGATCCTTCGACGACTGGCACTGGGCGACGTCGCTGAACCAGGCGCGCGCGGTGGCCTACGGTGTCGAACACTTCCGGTCCTGGTCGCCGGTGTGCATGGGCGCCGTGCTGTGGCAGCTGAACGACACATGGCCGGTCACGTCATGGGCGGTCGTCGACGGCGACGGTCGCCGCAAGCCGGTGTGGTACGCCCTGCGGCGCAGCTTCGCCGACCGGCTGCTGACGCTGCAGCCGCGCGACGGTGAGCTGGCGCTCGTCGCCGTGAACGACTCCGCCGAGCCGTGGCGCAACGACGTCACGGTGAGCCGGCGTGCCGTCGACGGCACGGTTCTGGCCACCGCCGTTGTGCGGGTCGATGTCGCCTCGCGTGGCACCGCCGTGCTGAGCGTCCCGTCGCGCGTCACCCTTGCCGGCGACCCGCGGCGCGAGCTGCTCGTTGCCGATGCCGGCGGCCTGCGGGCCTGGTGGCACTACGCCGAGGACGTGGACGCCGCGCTGCCCGACCCCGATCTCGACGCGACCGTCGAGCAGGTCGCCGACGGTTACCGGCTGACGGTGACAGCCGGCGCTCTGGTGCGCGACCTGGCGGTGCTCGCGGACCGGCTGGCCGGTGACGGCGCCGTCGACGACATGCTGGTGACGTTGCTGCCCGGCGAGTCGGCCACGTTCACGATCCGGACGGCGGCCGTCCTGACGAAGGAGCAGCTGACCGATCCCCTCGTGCTGCGCAGTGCGAACCAGCTGACCTCGTAGGGTGAACGCGTGCGATTCGGGGTGATCGGTACCGGCTACTGGGCACGCGAGGTGCATGCGGCGAGTGTCGCGTCGCATCCGGACGCGTCGCTGGTCGGAGTGTGGGGACGCGATCCTGCCAAGGCCGCCTCGGTCGCGGACGCGTTCGGCGCCGTGCCCTACGCCGACCTCGACGCGATGCTCGACGCGGTCGATGCGGTCACGTTCAGCGTGCCGCCGTTCGTGCAGGCCGAGCTTGCGCCGCGGGTTGCAGACGCCGGGCGGCACCTGCTGCTCGAGAAGCCGCTGGCGATGGACGTCCCCGCCGCCGACCGCATCGTCGAGGCCGTCGAGCGCAACGGGGTCGCCGCGCTCGTGTTCTTCACCGAACGGTTCCTCGCCTCACGCGAGGCATGGCTGCAGGCGCTGATCGCCGAGGGCGGCTGCCTCGGCGCGGACGCCAACTGGCTCGGCTCGCTGCTGGACCCGGGCAACCCGTTCGCCGACTCCGCGTGGCGCAAGACCGAAGGCGCGCTGTGGGACGTCGGCCCGCACGCGCTGTCGGTCGTAATGCCGGTGCTCGGCCCGATCCGCGAGGTGGTGGGTGCGCGGGGGCTCGGCGACCTCGTCCACCTCGTGCTGACGCACGAGTCCGGAGCGACGAGCACCCTGCACCTGAGTCTCACTATGCCGCCCGACGCGACGCGTTCCGGGCTGGAGTTCTATCGCGCCGACGGCTGGCACGCACGGCCGGACGCGCCGTTCGACGCGCTCGACGCGCATCGTGCGGCGGTCGCGGATCTGGTCACCGCGGCGTCCACCGGGCAGACTCGGCACCGCTGCGACGTCCGGTTCGGCCGTGACGTCGTCGACATGCTTGTTCGCGCCCAGCAAGCGCTGTCGAGCTGACCTCTGCGCCGCGTGTCGGCTGGCCGCGGGGGTCTCTCGCGTTGCTCCTTTGCTCTGCGTACCTGGACGCATCACCCACGTGTCGGTGCGGGCGCGCGGCGCGTGCCCTGCTGCTGTTGCGTACCGGTACGCACAGCAAAGGAGGACTGAACACACACCGGCGCTGCTTGCCTGCGGCGCCGGCGACATGGCTGCAAGCTGACCTGATAGGCATGAGCACGACGATCGACGACGACGCAGCGACCGGACATCCTGGCGCCGCAGAACATCCGACATAGGCCACTAGCGCATGGGAGACGACATGCCAGCGTTCGAGATGCCCCTCGACGAACTCGTGCAGCGCCGAACCGGGACGCGCACACCTGATGACCTGCGCGAGTTCTGGTCCGGCACGCTCGCCGAGGCGCGAGGCGTGGCCGCCGAGCCGAAGGCCGAGCCGGTCGAGACGGGCCTGCGGCTCGTGCGCACCTGGGACGTCACGTTCAGCGGCTACGGCGGTGACCCGATCCGCGCGTGGTACCACTTGCCGGCCGCTGCGTCCGATTCCGCGCCGGTCGTCGTGCACTACCAGGGATACGGGGGTGGGCGCGGGCTCGCGCACCAGGTGCCGTGGTGGACGATGGCCGGCTTTGCCTGCCTCGAGGTCGACACCCGCGGGCAGGGCTCAGGGCACACGGCCGGCGACACCCCTGACCCGGCCGGTTCCGGGCCGGCGCATCCGGGCTACATGACGCGCGGCATCCTCGACCCGCAGACCTACTACTACCGCCGCGTGTTCACCGACGCCGTGCTGGCCGTCGACGCGGTCAAGGCGCTGCCAGGGGCCGATCCAGACCGAATTGCGGTTTCCGGAGGCAGCCAGGGCGGCGCCATGGCCATCGCGGTCGGCGGCCTGCGCGACGACCTGGCCGCCGTGCTCAGCGACGTCCCGTTCCTGTCCGACTTCCGCCGCGCCGTCGAGATGGCGACCACCAAGCCGTACACCGAGCTCTACCAGTACCTGTCGGTCCATCGCGACCACGTCGAGCGGGTGTTCCATACGCTGGCGTACTTCGACGTGTCGGTGCTCGCCGCGTTGGCGCAGAACCCGGCGCTGTTCTCGGTCGCGCTGATGGACGAGATCTGCCCGCCCTCGACGGTGTACGCGGCCTACAACGCGTACGCCGGCCCGAAGGAGATCACCGTCTACCCGTTCAACGACCACGAGGGCGGCGACGTGTTCCACCAGCCCGTCCAGCTGCGCTACCTCCAAGCACGCCT
>DASXRA010000433.1:0-2147 GCA_036506855.1 Jatrophihabitantaceae bacterium | reverse complement strand
CGCAGGTACAGCGCGAACGGCTTCGCTCCCCAGTACCAGAGCCCGGTCAACGCAAGCAGCTGCGGATCGACGTCGGCGTCGCGGGCCGGTTGCCACTGATTGGGAATCGGCGGCTCGTGCTCGGCGACGATCCGGATCAGGTCAGCCGCGATGGTGCCGATCAACGGACCGGACGTGGCGTTGGCCATGGCCAGGCCGGCGAGGCGTTCCTCGACGCTGACCCAGACCGTCGCGACGAAGCCCGGCATCGACCCGGTGTGCCCGCTGAGCATCCGCCCGCCGGTTCGAAGCAGTTGCACGCCGAGCCCGTAGCCGCCCGTCCATGCATCGTCGTCGATCGGCGAGGCCGGCCGGCGCATCTCGGCCAGCGTGTCAGCGCCGAGCACGGCGTCGTCGCCAGCGGCGAGGAAGGCCGCCCAGCGACAGAGGTCGTCAACGGTCGACCAGAGCTGGCCGGCCGGAGCCATCGCGCGCGCGTCCTCGGCCGGCTCGGACAGCACGACGTCTGCCCAGGGGTGTACCGCCCAGCCACGCGCGTGCGGAGCCTGCGGCATCAGCGTGGTCCGCGTCATCGAGAGCGGGTCGAGCACCTCGCGTTGCAGCACCACGTCCCACGGCTCGCCACGCAGCCGTTCGACCAGCGCGCCGAGCACGCCGTAGCCCGGATTCGAGTAGTGGAACTGGCGCCCGGCGGGCAGCCGCATCGGCTGCTGGCCCAGCGCCTCGGCGATGTCGGCCTGGCCCGGCGTGCGCTCCCACCACGGGCCCGCCGACTCCGATGCCAGGCCGGATGTGTGCGCGAGCAACGCGGCGATGCGCAGATCGCCGACGGCCGTGCCGGGCAGGTGCGCGCCGAGTGGGTCGGCGAGGTCGAGGCGTCCCTCGTCGCGCAGCCGCATGACGAGCACCGCGACGAACATCTTGGAGATCGACCCGATTCGGTACTGCGTGTCAGACGTCGGCTCGCTGCCGTCGACGTCGCCCCGCGCGGCAATCCAGACGGGCGTGCCGTCGCGGACGACCGCGCCGACCAGGCTGGGCGCCCGGCCGTCCACCTGGCCGGTTGCGATGCGATGCAGCAGGGCCCGGCGGGTGGCGGCAAACAACTCATCGGCCATGGGGTGAACCTAAGTGATCGACGAAAATCCTTTGCCGCGGCCTTCGCCTCGCTGGGACCGTGTAGCTCATGCCGCTCGACATCGTGCCGATCGATCCGCTGAATCCAGCGGACGACGAGCTGTTCGTCGCATGGCTCGCGGTGCACGAAGCCGCCGCACGCGCGGCCTACGGCGAACTGCGCGCTGTGTGGTCCGCGGACGAGATTCGCGCGTTCTACGCCGACCAGAAGGACGAGCGTCGAATTGCCTGGGCCGCCGTGATCGACGGCGCCGTCGTCGGCCATCTCGAGCTGCAGATCCCGCTGGCCGACAACACCCATCGCGCCGCCGTCGAGATCCTGGTGCATCCCGAGTCGCGGCGGCGCGGCATCGGCACCGCGCTGCTGGACGTGGCCGAAGGCGTGGCACGCGCCGAGGGACGTGAGGTCATCGGTGCCGAGTCGGACGTGGCCACCGACCGCGATGACCCGGCGGCCGGTTTCGCCGCGCGGCACGGCTACACCGCGGAACAGACCGAGCTGCGCCGCGATCTCGAACTGCCGTTGGCCGACGGCGTGCTCGCCGCGACGATGGCCGAGACCGACGAGCACGCGTCCGGCTACGAGGTGCTGACGTCCTGGGACGGCATCCCGGACGAGTGGCTTGCCGACCGTGCCGAGCTGTCGCGCCGGATGAGCACCGACGTGCCACTCGGCGGCCTCGCGATCACCGAGGAGAACTGGGACGCCGAGCGGGTGCGCCGGAGCTTCGCGACCGTCCGTGCGCAGGGCCGGCGCCTGGTCGAGTCGGTCGCCCGCCACACCGCGTCCGGGCGGCTGGTCGGCTACACGACGCTCGCCGTCGCGTCGCACACCCCGCATCTCGCCTACCAGTGGGACACCTTGGTGCTGCACGAGCACCGAGGTCGCCGGCTCGGCCTGCTCTTGAAGGCCGCGAACCTGCGCGCGCTGACGGCTGGCCTGCCGGGCGTCCGCCGAGTCGCGACCTGGAATGCGCGCGAGATCGAGCCGATGCTGCGGGTCAACCGCG
>DASXRA010000432.1:0-7378 GCA_036506855.1 Jatrophihabitantaceae bacterium | reverse complement strand
TACATTCAGGCCGTCCTGTCGCAACGATTTGTGGCGACGTTTGGTTCGTGACCGCTCAAGCTCCGGGTTCTGCTTCGACGCCGACCCCTTCGCATCAGGAGGCTCATTCCATGTCAGGATCCAGAAGGCTTCGGCTGCTCGCAGCAGTCGGCGTCGCCGCGGCGGTCAGCGGCATGACCGTCGCTGTGACCAATGCCGGGGCGGCGCCCGGCGGGCGGGTGCTTTCCGGCAGCGTGCCGTCGTGGGCGAAGCCCGCGGCACGGGTCGGCGCCGCACCGACCGGCGACAACGTCGGATTCCGCGTTTACCTCGGATGGACGGGCGGCAGCGCGGCAGAGAAGCTCGCGACCGCGGTATCCACGCCGGGCAGTGCCAGCTACCGCAAGTTCCTCAGCGCCGCGCAGTTCCGAGCCCAGTTCGCGCCGTCCGCGTCCGATGCGGCCGCAGTGCAGCAGTGGCTGAAGAAGGCCGGCTTCGACATCGACTACACCCCCGGCAACAACCGCTACGTCCAGGCAGAGGGCACGGTCGCCCAGGCAGCCGCGACGTTCAACACGGCGTTCGGCGAGTACAAGGTGCAGGGCAAGACGCTGCGTGCGCCGCAGTCGGAGCTCTCCGTGCCGGCCAGCCTGCCCGCGTCCGTCGTCGGTGTGGTCGGCCTGGACGAGTCCAGCGCCCTGATCGCCCCGTCGGGCCCGCCGTCGCCGGCGTTCGTCAACGCTCCGCCGTGCTCCACGTACTTCGGCGAGAAGTCGACCACCAACACCGCGACGCCGGACGGCACGCTGGCTCCCGACGCCTATGGCCACCCCAACTCCTGGGCGCCATGCGGCTACACCCCGGCCCAGGTGCGTGGCGCGTACGGTGTCGCATCCTCCGGTCTGGACGGATCGGGCCAGACCGTGGCGATCATCGACGCGTACGCCTCGCCGACGATCCTGGCCGACGCCAATGAGTACTCGGCACGCCATGGCCTGCCGCAGCTCAACAGCAGCTCGCTCCGGCAGGTCACTCCGCCTGGCGTGTTCTTCCGGCCGCAGAACCCCAAGCAGGACCCGCAGGGCTGGTACGGCGAGGAGACGCTCGACGTCGAGGCAGTGCACGGCATGGCGCCGGGCGCGCACATCGTCTACGTCGGGGCGCCGAACAACTACCAGGATCTCGACGCGGCGATGAACGAGGTCGTCGACAAGCACCTGGCCTCGATCGTCACCAACTCCTACGGTTTCGCGGGCGAGGGACTGCCGCCCGGGTACATCAAGCCGTTCAACGACACCCTGATCGAAGCTGCCGCCACCGGCATCGGCGTGTATTTCTCCTCCGGCGACGCAGGCGACCACACTGGCGGCAACCCGGCCAATGCGGCCGTCGCGACGCCGGACTGGCCGGCGTCCAGCCCGTGGGTTACTGCGGTCGGCGGTACCTCGCTCGGTGTCGGCGCTGACAACAACTACCTGTTCAAGACCGGTTGGGAGACCGGCCGCACGCCATTGGTCAACGGCGCGTGGACGCCTGCACCTCCCGGCTCGTACACGAGTGGTGGCGGCGGCGGCACCAGCCGGCTGTTCGCCCAGCCTGGCTACCAGGCCGGCGTGGTGCCCAACTCGATCGCCACGGCGAACGGCGCACGCCCGGCTGCGATGCGGGCGGTTCCCGACGTATCCGCGTTCGGCGACCCGAACACCGGATACCTGGTCGGCCAGACGCAGACCTTCCCGGACGGCTCGGTGAAATACAGCGAGTACCGCCTCGGCGGCACGAGCCTGTCCTCGCCGATCTACGCGGGTCTGATGGCCCTGGCCCAGCAGAACGCCGGTCACACCTTCGGGTTCGCGAACCCGACGCTGTACGCGACCGCGGGGTCGGCAGCCAACCACGACGTCGTTCAGCCACCCCAGCCGATCGGCGTGGCGCGCAACGACTTCGTCAACACGGTCGATCCCAGTAACGGCTACATCGTGAGCTTCCGGACGTTCGGCTTCGACACCGGGCTCACGATCCACGCCCGCCCCGGTTACGACGACGTGACGGGTATCGGCTCTCCGAACGGGGCGGCCTGGCTCGCCGCCCTGGCCAGCTGACCCTGGCACTCCGTCAGGCCCTAGCTTCCCCGCTGCGGCAGCCACCTCGGTGGTTGTCGCAGCGGGGAAGCGGCGTTTGGGCCGCCATCAGGCGAGCGGCGCGGCGGGCCAGTGGGCGGCGGGGCGGCGAGCGGGGCGCTAGCCCGCTCGGCCTCGCTTCCCCGCTGAAATAACCAATTCGCGGCACCAAGGTCGCCTATTTCGGAGGGGAAGCCGCCATTTTGCGGGGTCGATCGCGCGCAACCCGGCCGCTGCGTGTCGGCGACGCTGCCCCCGGGCGGATCGTTGACATTGCTCGGCAGGCGTTGCGATAGTTACGCGCCCCCGATCCACGTTCCCTCAATCACCCTCAGTTGGGACGGATCGAGCCATGTCACCCCTAGAACCGCATCAGCACCGCGGACTGAACGAGGACGACGCGATCCGTCATGTCGTGAGCCGGCTCGCGCGGCAGTTCCCGGGACTGTCCACGGCCGAGATCGAACGCGCCGTGCACGGCCACTACGGCACGTTCGACGACCGGCCGGTCCGCGACTTCGTGCCCATGCTCGTCGAGCGCGCCACCCGCGAGCAGCTCGCCCGCGAGCAGCTCGCCCGCGACAGCTGAGCCGACGCAGCTGAGCCGACGCAGCTGAGCCAAGCACTCAGCCGACCAGGGAGTCCGGCACCGGCGGACGATACGTCGGCGTACGGGCCAATCGGGTCCGCGCGCCCTCGAGCAGCGACGGCGACGCGGTGGCGGACGTCAGCGCGTCGAGGAAGTCGTCGCCTGCGATCCGCAGCACCGTGCTCGGCTCGCTGGCAGCGACCGTCGCGGTACGCGGAATGTGCTCGATCAGCCCTATCTCACCGAAGTAATCTCCCGCGGCAAGTCCGGGCAGTGGATGCTCGACCGCCGTCGCGCCGTGCGACCGCACCGTCATCGCACCGCTGACGATCACGTAGAACGCGTCTGCCTGCTCGCCCTCGGTGACGACGGCCTGACCGGTCGGCACGTCGACCTCGGTGGCCCCGGACGCCAATCGTTCCAGGATCGCCCGCGACGCCTCGGCCAGGATGCCGGCACGTTCCAGCGCCAAGATCCGAGGAGCGATCTCGGCCAGACGCGCCACGTTGGCATTGTCCATGCTGCGTAGCCAGGGCCAGCCGAACACGCACAGAGCCGGCAGCAGCAAGCCGGCCAGCCACAGTGACGTGTCGAGGCTGGTGTGCGTCAGGATCTGCGGAGTCACGAGCGCGCCGAGCGAGATCGCCGTCAGGACGAGCGTGAAGAACGCGCCGAACACGCGGGCCAACCGGTCGGCAGGCAGCGACCGTTGCAGCGCGGTGATTGCCAGGACGTCGACGATCAGCGTGCCGGCACCACGCACTGCCTCGATCACGACTGCCACGACCGGCTGGTTGACGGACAGGAACAGGAGCGTCGGCAAGCAGTACACCGCCATGCCGGCAAGGATCGCCGTGCCGAGCCGGGGCCAGGACGAGATCCGGTTGACCAGCGCCGCGGCAGCGATGCCGCCGACGCCGAGACCGGCGAGCAGGTAGCCGTAGCCCTTCGCGCCGGTGCCCAGTTGCTGCTCGGAGAGCACGACGAACTGAACGGTGTCGACGCCGTACACGAAGCTGGCGATCACGCTGTACGCGACCAGTGTCGCCGCCGTCGCGGACGACGCGATGGTCTGGATGCCGACCAGCATCTGCTTGACCGGGCCGGTGTGGCCGCCCTCGGTGACGTCGACCGGCTTGCTGCGAATGCGCATGCGCGACACGACGACGGCTGACCACAGGAAGCTGAGCGCGTTGACGCCGAACGCGAACGATACCGGTCCGATGACCAGCAGCAGCCCGCCGATTGCCGGCCCGGCAATGATCGCGATGTTGTCGACGGTGCTGCGCAGCGCGTTCGCTGCGGCGAGTTCGCGCTCCGGCACGGCCTGCGGCGTGATCGCGGCGACCGCCGGTTCGTACATCATCGAGATCATCGAGTTGAGCCCGGCGAAGACGATCGCGAGCAGTACCGGGCCTTTGAGCGCGACGATGACCGTCAGCACCGCCATGAGCATCGTGCAGACGAGGTCGAGGCTCACCATCAGCTTGACTCGCTCGAACCGCTCGGCCAATACGCCGCCGTATGCACCGAACAGCAGCGACGGGACGAACCGGCCGATGGTCGCCGCCCCGACCCAGGCCGGCGAATGCGTCTGCTCGTAGACGTAGACGGCCAGCCCGACGTTGTACGCCCATGACCCTGCCGCGGAAACAGCGAACGCCAGCATCAGCCGGCGGAAGTCCGGAAAGCGCAGGGCATTGAGCAGCCCGGCGTTCTTCTCCTTGCTCATGAACCCCCCCGGGTCGGGTCGCTAGTCAGCGGACCCAGCACCGAGGGTAGGACGGCAATCGCGATATAGATAGCGGAGATCATCCGGCGGTCGACTATCGGCGGCGCATTTTCGCAATAGCGGATGAATTGCGGGCGGGACGCCGGTCGGTCGCGTACATTCGCCGTCGTGATCGGCAGATGAAGCTGTGGCTGCTCGGCGTGCGTGGCTCGACCGCGGCGCCCGGGCCGGATTTCGTTCGCTACGGCGGGCACACGTCCTGCGTCGCGGTCGTGCCGGACGGGTCGGACGCGCCGACCGTCGTACTCGACGCCGGTACCGGACTGCGCACGCTCACCGCGCGACTGCCCGGGCCGGCTTACCGCGGCGCGATCCTGCTCAGCCACCTGCATTGGGACCACATGGAAGGCCTCCCGTTCTTCGCGGGCGGTGACCATTACCAGAGCGTGATCGACCTGTATCTGCCGCAACAAGCGGGATTGTCCGGACGTGACCTACTGGCGCGGTCGATGTCGCCGCCGTCGTTCCCCATTACGCCGGAGGGCCTTCGCGGTGCGTGGACGTTCAACGCCCTGCCACCGGGCCGGATGCACGTCGGCGGATTCGGCATCACCGCTGTCGAGGTCGCGCACAAAGGTGGACGAACGTTCGGTTACCGGGTCGAGGACCATTCCGGCGCGATCGCGTACCTGCCCGACCACGGACCGATCCAGGGATGTAGCGACGAAGTCCGGGCGATGATCCGCGGCGTGGACGTACTGCTGCACGACGCACAGTTCTTCGAGTCCGAGCGCTCGACGGCCGACATCTACGGTCACGCCACCGTCGACGAAGCGATCCGGCTGGCAACCGAATCCAGGGTCGGGACGCTCGTGCTGTTCCACCACGGGCCGAACCGCACCGACGACGAGCTCGACGCCGTTGCGGGTGACGTCACGGCGCCGATGCCCGTCGTCGTCGGCCGTGAGGGTTCGATCATCGAGGTCTCCGCGCAAGCAGCGGTCGTCAGCTCGTGAACGTTCCGCCTCTTCTGCATCTTTGATCTCAATTTGGGGCAAGCGCATCGTCTTGATCGTCGGCGCTTGACGCATGACGAGCCGAGCCTGCATGCTGCGCGCGGGACTAAATGGGGGGCCACATGATCCTGCGTCATCGCAATGCCTTCGGCATGCCACGTGGCAGGCGCGGGATTGCCGCCTTTGCCGCCGCGGTCGCTCTTGCGCTGCCGTTGTCGGTCGTCACGATATCGACCGCACAGGCCGACGCTGTTATCGCACCGACCGGCATCAACGTCGTTGCGTCGACCGCGAACGCCGGTCTTGGCGGTGCCGTGCCGGCTGTTCTCGTGCAAGCCGGCTCTCCGTTCACGTTGACGGTGAGCCTGTCGCCGGCTGGCGCGGCCTTCAAACAGGACACCCCGCTCAACCTGACGGCCACCTTGGACGCAGCGGTCGGCGGCAGCCCGCACGGCAGCTTCAGCCCGTCGCCGATTACATTTCCGGCCGACACATCGAGCCAGTCGTACTCAGTCTCGTACTCCGCTGCCGACAACGGCGTCATTTTGACCGCGTCGGTGGCGGCGAAGGGAAAGTCGAGCGGCGTAACACCAGGATCGACGGCACCGTTCGATGTGCTCTCGACATTGCTTCCATTGGCGAAGGGCAATCCGCAGTTCCCGAACGGTGTCGGTGTCGGCAATGCCGCCTGCACGGACGCGACCACCGAGCCGGAATGCGGAATCATCGTCCTGCCCAACGACATCGAGTCGTCGAATGCCGCGTTGTCGCTCGGTAAATGCACGACGAACCTGGGCTGCACGAGCGGCAGCGAGGTTGTCCAGTTCGTCGCCGATCTCGGGACGCGATACACGCCGCAGGCGCCCGCGACGCTGATCATCCGTTGCAGCAAGCAGTTGTGCCGCAACACCAACAACGGCGTCAAGGGCTTCACGCTCAAGGTCAGCCAGTCCGCCACCGGACCACTCGATCACGTCTCTCAACCCTGCGCCGTCAAGGGCGTGGCCGACAACGGGCTGAACAACGGCGACACGTTCTGCACCGACTACGTGCAGAGCCACCGTGACAACGCGGGTTCCGTGCTGCTCTACCTGCTGTTCACGCGCGACATGCGGGGAAGCACGTGATCACCCGCTGACCAACTTGGCGATCGGCACGGCCACCACGCCGAGGCGATCGAGAATCTCGCGGCTTCGGCGGCGCATCTCGCGTGCCTCGGCATCCGGGCATCCGCGGCTCAGCTGCCCGAGCCCCATCATCATCAGGGCATGCTCGTGCTGTCCGTCGGCTCCGTCGGGTGACTGCAAGCCGGCTTCCAGCACCGCGCGCGCTTCGCCGAGCCGGCCGGCGGCGAGCAGGCCGAAGCCGTGGATGCGATGCAACGGAGCCAGCAGCATGTTCGCGTGCAGTGCCCGCGCGCGATCCAACGCGCCTGCGACAACAGTCGTCGCCTCGTCGAGACGCCCGCTGAGCATCAGGCATTCCGCGAGCGCGCCGTCGAGTCCGATCAGCTCCTGCGGCAGGCCCAGGCTGGTGAACCGCGTACGCGCGTCGTCGAAGAGCTCCACCGCCTCGTGCCATCGGCCGAGTCCGGACAACATCCGGCCCTGCTCTCGCAGGACGAGCGCGACCAGTTCGTGATCGTCGACGGCACGAGCCGCGCGCAATGCAGCGGTAAGCAGAGGTTCGACCTCGGCAAATCGCCCTTGCCGGATAAGGAGATCCGCCCGGTTGTAGACCGCGTTCGCCTCGTTCGCGGTGTCGCCGATCCGGCGGAACACGTCCGCGGCGCGGTGCAGCAGATCTGCGGACAGATCCCATCGCCCGTCCTGCATCGCGCCGATCGCGAGATTGTTGAGGCAGTGGCCCTGCATGCGCAGGTCGCCGACCTCCTCGTAGATCGCGAGTGACAGCTCGCCGAACGGTTGCTCTTCGATCCGCC
>DASXRA010000431.1:0-6137 GCA_036506855.1 Jatrophihabitantaceae bacterium | reverse complement strand
GCGCAAGCTAAACCGATCAGCGCAAACAGCCGGGAGCGCTTGTCCGCCACGCCAGCGCCGGCCGTGTCGTCAGACGCCGCTCGACCCGGTCGGAACACCCGCGGACGCCGGCGCTTCCCCGCTGGAACAACCACCAGAACTGCCTGCGGCGGAATCGTCAGATCAGCGGGGAAGCGCTCGGGTCGCCCGGATCGGCGGCGAATCGGCTGCCCGACCGCTCCCCGGCCGTTGTAACCCGATTCGCCCGCCTCGTTCCGGTCATCTCGGCCGGTGAGTGGTCACCGACGGCTCAGGGCGTCGGGGCTAGATCCGCTTCGGACAATTGCCAGTCGATGTACATGCCTTCGAATTCCAGGCGGAAGACCCTGACGGACGCGGCCATCAACGCCGCGACCCCGGCCGTCACGGCCATTGCCAGGCGCGCGCGAGTCGTCATCGCACCCACCAGCCCAGATCGAGTCCAGCCTCGATCGCGCGGAGGCACTTGCGAGTGCACCGGTCGCAGATCCAGCGGATCTGCGGCCCGGCGATCGTCTGGACGGTCTCGGTGTGGCCGGTCAGTGGCGGGTCGCCGTCGGCGACCGGGTCGGCACATCGGCGGCAGAGCCAGCACAAGGGTGTTGCCCGGCCTGCGCAGCGAATGACCAGCCGGTTGGCGGTGCGGATTGCGGACATGCTTGCCTCCCTGCGCGATCGAGTGACCGCGCCCTTACGACGTCCGGCGTGACAACCCGTACCACCCCGTTCCATCGGTTGGATCACACGTTTGAACCGCCGACGCGCGGGCGTCCGTGATTTCGTCATGGACAGTGGGGGCATGCGCTCGTGACAACTCATCTGGAGCGGAGCGGCGAGGACATCGCGTCGCTGCTGTCGGACGCCGCGTGCACGCTGACCTGCGACGGTGACCTGGGGGCGAGTCGGCAGGCGTTCGAGACGGCGTACCAAGCGGCCGAGCGAGCCGGCGACGCCGGTGCAATGGCCGTCGCGGCAGCGGGAATCGGCGGCCTCTGGGTGAATGAGCACCGCACCGCCGCGGATTTCGCGAGGCTGCAGGCCCGGTTGCTGCACGCACTGTCCGTCGTCGACCCGCAGTCCACGGTCGGCCTCGAACTTCGGGTCATGCTCGCCGCGCAGGCCGACTACTGCATCGGCGGGCATTCGGCGATCCTCGAGGTGCTGAACGAGGCCCGGCTCGCCGGCGATCCGACGCTGCGGGTGAAAGCGCTGAGCCTTGCGCACGACTGCCTGCTCGGACCGGATCACGGTGAGCTGCGCCGTGCGCTTGCGGCGGAGCTGGTCAGCGAGAGCTTCGCGACGCGACGCCACGGCGACTTGCTGGTGGCGATGCTCTGGCAGACCATCGACCTCTTCCTCGACGGAGATGCCCGGGCGGAGCGCCGGCTGAGCGAGCTGCGTGACCTGCTCGCGCAGGGCGATCACCTTGCGGTCGGTTTCGTGGTCAGTGCGCTCGAGGTCATGCTGACGATCCGCGCGGGTAACTTCGACCTGGCCGAGACGCTCGCGCAAGCCTCGTCCGAGCGCGGCGCCACGGCCGGCGACGTCGACGCGACGGAATGGCACGCGGCCCAGTTGGTGGCGATCCGGTGGTACCAGGGACGTCTCGACGAGCTACTGCCGATGCTCACCGACTTGGCGCATTCCCCGACGCTCAGCGTGGTGGACGACTCGCTGTTCGCTGCCCTCGCGCTGGCTGCTGCGCAGGCGGGCGATCGGCGAACGGCGGCGGGCGCTTTGGCGCGGCTGCACGGCCGCGACCTGGCGGACCTGCCCCGGTCGACGAGCTGGCTGGTGACCATGCACTGCATCGTCGAAGCGGCGCACCTGGTCGGCGACGACGTCATGTCGGCGCGTGCGTACGAGCTGCTCAGCCCGTATGCCGAACTGCCCATGATCGTCAGCGTCGGAGCGGCCTGCTTCGGCTCGGCTCACCACGCCCTGGGCGTCGCGTCGCTGACCACCGGACACGTCGACCGGGCGGTGACGCATCTGCACGCGGCAATCCGGCAGAACCTCGCGTTGGGGCACTGGCCGGCTGTCGTGACGTCCCGCCTGCGGTACGCAGAGGCACTGGTTCGCCGTGGCGATTCCGACATCGCGCAAGTCGAGACGGCGGCCGCCGAGCGCGACGCTCTCGCGATGGGCATGCCGGTGTCGACGGATCGCGACGAGGCGCCGGCAGCGGCCGCGGCCTGCATTCGCCACGGGCGCAGGTGGCAGATCGACCTGGGACAGCGGAGCGTGCTCGTCGAGCACAGCGTGGGCATGTTGCATCTGGCGACCTTGATTGCGAATCCCGGCCACGAGATCGCCGCCATCGACCTGATGGCTGGCATGGCGACGCTGACCGGCGCGGCTGACGGAGCGCCCGCGTCTCGGCAACGGGTGCTCGACCGGGTCGCCGTGCACGAGTACCGCGAGCGACTTGCCCGGCTGCGCGTCGAGATCGACGAGTTGGAATCGCGAAACGAGCCGCAGCGCGCCGCACGGGCAAGCGCTGAGCGCGACTGGTTGATTGCCGAACTCGCCAACGCCGCCGGGCTCGGCGGCCGCGCGCGGCGTTTCACCGACAGCGGAGAGCGGGCCCGGCTCGCCGCGGGAAGGGCCATCCGCCGAGCGATCGGCCGGATCGCCGAAGCCGACACGCACATCGGCGAGCACCTGCGTAATGCCGTGCACACCGGCCTGCGCTGCTCCTACCGGCCGGGCTGACCGCGATGTAACGGTCCGTCCACTGTGGACGGACGCACGTGTGTTCCATCCCGTTCCAACCCGTTCCCTGCTGAACTGCGCCGCGAACGCCGGCGTGCACGCAGATGACCTAACACCATCCACCCATCGGGGGGAACGAATGAGCAACCACCATCACCGGCGACGCGTCACCATCGCGGTCGCCGCTGCGATCGGCACGGCATCGGCAGGACTCGTCCTGGCCTCGCCCGCCACCGCGGACACATCGGCGCACTTCGTACTGGGCCAGGGCGTCCTGACCGTCGTCGCCGATGACACAGGCAACACGATTGTCGTCGGCCGCGACGCGGCGGGCGCGATCAATGTCAACGGCGGCGCTGTCCCGATCCGCGGGGCCAACGCGACCGTCGCCAACGTCGGTCTGATCAGGATCATCGGCGGAGCCGGCAACGACGCGCTGACGATCGACGAGACGAACGGCACGATGCCGGCCGCGGCGATATACGGCCGAGCCGGCGACGACCAGCTGTCCGGCGGCTCCGCCGACGACCTGCTGTCCGGTGGAGCCGGAAGCGACGCGCTCCTCGGCAAGGGAGGCAGCGACCGTCTCTTCGGCGGCGGCGGCGGCGACCGGCTCATCGGGGGTGACGGCGACGACCAGGCGTTCGGCCAGGCCGGCGACGATCAGCTCATCTGGAACCCGGGCGACGACAGCGACGTCAACGAGGGCGGTGACGGCAACGACACCGTGCAGGTGATCGGCGGCAACGCTGCCGAGACATTCACGGCCGCTCCGAACGGCACGCGGGTGCGCTTCGACCGGGTCGACCCGCTCCCGTTCTCGCTCGACATCGGCACCAGCGAGCAGCTCGTCCTCAACGCGAACGGCGGCGACGACAGGTTCTCGGCGAGCAACGGCCTCGCCGACCTCATCCAGCTCACCGTGGACGGCGGCGCCGGCAACGACACGTTGCTGGGTGGGAACGGCGCCGAGAAGCTGATCGGTGGCGACGGTGACGACTTCGTGGACGGCAACGGCGGCAACGACACCGGCCTGCTGGGCGCGGGGAACGACACCTTCCAGTGGGATCCAGGCGACGGCAGCGACACCGTCGAGGGCCAGGACGGGCTGGACACCCTGCTGTTCAACGGCTCGAACGGGGACGAGTCCATGGACGTGTCCGCCAACGGTTCGCGGGTGCGCTTCTTCCGCAACGTCGGCACCATCACGATGGATCTCAACGGCGTCGAGCGAGTGGACACGAACGCACTGGGCGGCGCTGACCACATCACGGTCAACGACCTGACCGGCACCGATCTCGCCGGCGTGAACGTGAACCTCGCCGGCGCGGGCGGTTCGGCGGGCGACACGGTGGCCGACAGCGTGATCGTCACCGGCACAGACGGCGCCGACGCGGGGACAGTCACTGGCTCGCAAGCGGACGGCGTCACCGTGAAGGGCCTGAACGCCCTCGTGCGCGTCACCGGAACGGACGGCCCGATCGACCAGCTGACCGTCAAGGGCCTCAACGGCGACGACGTGATCGACGCTCACGGCCTGGCCGGCGGCGCGGTCGCGCTGAGCATCGACGGAGGCGACGGCGCAGACGTACTCACCGGAAGCGCCGGCGACGACACCATCAGCGGCGGGCCCGGCGATGACGTGCTCAACGGCGGACCGGGCCAGGACGCGCTGGACGGCGGCCCCGGCGCGAACGTCGTCATCCAGTAAGTCCCCCGACGAGTGGGCCGGTCCCCCGGACCGGCCCACTCGCTTGTCCCGCTCGGCGGCTGCTCACGACGTTCGGTTGCACCGGCACCGAACCCGCACGTCCGGCTCGCGCGGCTGACGACTCCTTACGAACCGCGTAACCCCCGCGATTGCGGGCATGGGTAGGCGGGTGGGCGGCGCTACTCCCTGGTCAAGCCCACCACCCTTGAGGAGTGCCATGAAGACAATCGCTCGCGTCGCCGGCGTCGGCGGCCTGGCTGTAGCGGCCACCGCCCTGCTCGCCGGCCAGGCCCAGGCCACACCCAGCCAGCAATCCGCACCGGTGTTCGTTCAGTCCGACAACCCAGCAGGCAACACAGTCGTCGCCTACGACCGCTCCGCTGACGGCAGCCTGCACCAGGCCGGCGTCTACCGGACCGGCGGCGACGGCGGCGTGCTCACCGGATCGGTCGTCGATCACCTGGCCTCGCAGGGCTCGCTCGCCTACGACAGGGCCCACGGCCTGCTCTACGCCGTGAATGCCGGCAGCGACACCGTCACGGTGTTCGGCGTGCACGGCGACCGGCTCACCCGCCGTCAGGTGATCAGCTCCGGCGGGACGTTCCCGGTGAGCATCGCCGTGCACGGGTCAGCGCTCTACGTGCTCAATGCCCGCGACGGCGGCTCGGTGCAGGGCTACCTGCGAGTCGGCGACACGTTGGTACGAGTGCCGGCCTGGCACCGCTCACTCGGCCTCGATGCGACGCAGACACCGGAGTTCACACACACGCCGGGCCAGGTCGCGTTCACCCCGGACGGCCGGCACCTGATCGTCACCACCAAGGCCAACGGCAGCAACATCGACGTATTCGCCGTGAACGCGTTCGGCGGCCTGTCGGCGGCGGCCGTCGTCAACGCCGACCCGGGCGCCGTCCCGTTCGCGGTCAGCTTCGACGCAGGCGGCCACCTGGCTGTTGCTGAGGCCGGCACGAACGCGGTCGCGACGTTCACGGTCAACGGCGACGGAACGCTGACGCTCGTCGACCGCGAAGGCACCGGGCAGGCCGCCACTTGCTGGATCGTCGGTAGCGGCTCGACGTTCTACGCGTCCAATGCCGGCAGCGCCAGCCTGTCGGGCTACCACGACGGCGGCGACGGGACGCTGACCGCGCTCGGCAACACGGCCACTGACGCGGGCACCGTCGACGCGGCAGCCACGTCCGACGGTCGCTACCTGTACGTGCAGGCCGGCGCGAACGGGGTCGTCGACGGGTACCGCATCGGCAGCGACGGCACGCTGACCGCGACCGGCTCCGTCACCGTGCCCGGCGCTGTAGGTGGGGAGGGCATCGTCGCCGGCTGACCCCCGCACACGTATCGGCCGGCCCGTCACGGGTCGGCCGATGCGCTTATTCGGACGCGACGACGATTTCGACGCCGGCCGCCGTCAGCACCTCGGCCAGCTCGGGGTCCGGCGCGGTGTCCGTCACCAGCGCGGTGATCGCATCGAGCCGGGCGATGTGTGCGAACGCGTTACGCCCGAACTTCGACGAGTCGGCGACGACAACCGTGCGCTGCGCGGACTCGATCATCTGCGCCATCATCTGCGCCTCCTGCAGGTTGGTCGTCGACAATCCCGCGTGCGCCGAGACGCCGCCGACGCCGATGACGGCAACGTCGGCGCTGACGCCCTCCATGCCGGGAAACGCGACCG
>DASXRA010000430.1:0-2698 GCA_036506855.1 Jatrophihabitantaceae bacterium | reverse complement strand
CACCGTCGAGCGACTGGGACCAGGTGCGCATCTTCTCGGGGTATTCCGGTTGGGGCGCCGGCCAGCTCGAGCACGAGCTGGCGCAGGAGGCGTGGCTGGTGCTCGACGCGGCACCGGACGATGTGCGCAGCACCGACCCTGATGACTTGTGGGCAGCCGTCCTGCGCCGCCAGCACGGGCCGCTGGCGCTGCTCGCGTCCTATCCCGACGAGCCGGCGTTCAACTGATCCGCGAGGATCCGACGGCGCGGACCCGACCGTCGCAGTCGCGTTACTTGCCGCAGTCGCTCTGCGCCATGGCGGAGACGGCCTGGCCGTGCTCGGCACCGGTGGTGCTCTTGTCCTTGGCGACCTGCGACACGGCCGCGCCGTGGTTGCGAACATCAGCAGGACACTCAACCTCTTGGGGAGTCGTCGTCGTCGGAGACTCGTCCTCCTCGAGATCGGCCTGCTTGCCGCAGTCGCTCTGCGCCATGGCGGAGACGGCCTGGCCGTGCTCGGCACCCGTGGTGCTCTTGTCCTTGGCGACTTCCGACACGGCCGCGCCGTGGTTGACGGCTCCCTCGGGGCACACGACATCCGTCGATGCGAGGGCCGCGGCGGACGATTGCCCGGTCGTCGTCGTGACGCTGCCGGCTGTGGTGGTCGTGCTCGGAACGGTCGTAGTGCTCGACGTCGCGGTCGTCGCGGCGGGCGCGCCCTCACTGAGCAGCGGCGTCAGCGGGTGCGCGCCGGTGGCGGCGGCGGCGGCGCCGGCGAACCCGAGGACGGCGACGGCAGTGAGGCTGGCAGTACGACGGATCTTGAACATGCGGGGGGTCTCCTCGCTCGGTGATGCGATGACGTCGGCCGGCCGATCGGGAATCGTTCGGCGGCTTTCAACCCGTCATCGATGAACCACCAGCAATCGTTACCGCGCATCTGCATGAGATGTACTCAAAGTTGGCCAAAATACCGCCAAGATCAGGCCAAGGAGCCGAGCGGATAGGCCGACGAAGGAGGCCTGTCCGTCGAGGCGACCCAGCAAGCACAGTGCGCTGTTTCGCCGAGGGACGAGGCGAAACGAGACGCTGCGACCCACCGACGTCCCCTATCCGCTGAGCCTCCAAGGGGGCTTCTAGCTGGGCGAACGCGTCGTCAACTGTTCCCCGAAGAAGTGCGCGACGAGCGGATTGAGAACATCGGCCCGCTCCCACTGAAGGAAGTGTCCGGCTCCCGGCACTACGACCGGGCCCACGCGGTTGGTGAACGCGACCTCGCAGCAGTGCACGAAGTCGGGGCCCACCACGTGGTCGTCCGGTCCGTAGAGCACGAGGGTCGGGACGTCGACCTTGCTGTTCATGAGCGCGGGTTCCGTCGCGACGCGATCGTGGGCCAGCTGGTACACCGCCCAACCCGCACGCAACCGCTCGATGTCCGCGAAGGGCTCGGTCATGAACGCGATGTCCGCCGCGGTGAAGGTGCCCGGTGAGGCCCACAGGCGGTGCCCGTACATGTCGGCGACGTACCGGCGTCGCTTGTCAGGCGTGTCGAGTTCGGCGGCGAGGTCGTCGGGCGTGACGCCTTGGCGATACCGGTAGTCGGCCGTCGGGCCGTCGCCGATCGATCGCATCGCGCGCAGGTCGATGCCGGCGGCGATGAAGTCGTCGACGACCATCGGCGGCACCGTGTTGAAGAACACGAGCTTGTCGACGAACCCGGGGAAGCGGTGGACGAGATCGACCAGCACCGCTCCCCCGACGTCGCCGCCGACGGCGCCGCAACGATCGTGGCCGAGCACGCCGTGCACCAGTGCGTGCAGATCACGGCTGTAGATCGCGAGGTCGTATTCGTCCCGCGGCGAGAGGTCCGAGTCGCCATAGCCGCGCAGGTCCGGCACGATCACCTCGTAGCCGGCCGCGACGAGCGGCGCGATGTTCCGCCACCAGATGCGCTTCGTCTCGGGATAGCCGTGCACGAGCAGCAACGGGTAGCCGCCCTCGCCCTCGCGGACGAACGCCAGCGACACACCGTCGCGCACCGCGGCGCGGTGAATGACAAACGCATCGGGATCCGGGGTCGGCGGTTGGGCGGGACGCAGCCTGACCTCGTAGTTCACGGCCGGAGTCTCGCGCGGTTGCGATGCCGAACAGTCGTTCGATACCGTGAGGCGTGGTGGCTCCCGCTCCCCTGTCCCAGCCGATGTCGCTGTCGCTCTTCGCGTCGGGTGCGCCGACGCTGGCGACAAACGCGTCCATCGCCCGCGTCGACCTCGATGCGCGCTGCTGGATCGATCTGTCGAATCGGTGGCTGCTCGGTGCGGACGAGCTCCTCACGCAGCTGCTCGACACCCTGCCGTGGACGCAGGGCCGCCGGTTGATGTGGGGCCAGTGGCTCGACGAGCCCAGGTTGAGCGCCGGCGTCGCACTCACCGACCGCACCCGACCCGCAGTGCTGCGCGAGATGGCTGCGGCGCTGTCCGATATCTATGGCATCTGCTTCGACAGTTGCTTCTGCAACTACTACCGCGATGGACGCGACAGCGTTGCGTGGCACGGTGACCGCATCGGACGCACGGTCCTCGAGCCGCTTGTCGCGATCGTCTCGCTCGGCGGACCGCGTCAGTTCTCGCTGCGCCCCAAGGGCGGCGGGCACGCGCACAGTGTGTTGATGCACTCGGGCGACCTGCTCGTGATGGGGGGCGCGACACAGCACCGCTG
>DASXRA010000429.1:0-3362 GCA_036506855.1 Jatrophihabitantaceae bacterium | reverse complement strand
AGCCGGTTGGCGCGCGAGCGCAACGGGCAGTACCTCTGCCGCGACTGCGCATAGGAACTGCCGGGCGACCGAAGAGGTCGAGAGCGGCGCGGGCACGGAGCCGCGTGCTTAGGCAGCGGCGCGGACAGAGAGCGGCGCCTCACAGAGCCGCGCGCAGCGTGATGCCGCCGTCGAGCACCATCGTCTGACCGGTGATCCAGTCCGCGTCGGCCGAGGCGAGGAACGCCACGGCCGACGCGACGTCTTCGGGCTCGCCGAGCCGCCCGAGTGGATACCGGCTCGCCGCCTCGGCCTCGTGCCCCTCGTACAGCGCGGCGGCGAAACGGGTCTTGACGACGGCGGGCGCCACGGCGTTGACCCGAACGCTCGGAGCGAGCTCTGCCGCGAGCTGCGTGGTCAGCCCGATCAGCGCAGACTTGCTCACCCCGTAGTAGCCGATCCCGGGTGAGGGGTGCAGGCCGGCGATCGATGCGATATTGACCACAGCGCCGGCCTCGTCTCGACCGAGTCCGTGCGCGAGCGCCTGCCGGACCCACGACAGCGCGGAGAGCACGTTGACGTCCATGATCTTGCGGGCCGCCGACTCGTCAAGCTCGGTCAGCGGCCCGAACGACGGGTTGATTCCGGTGTTGTTGACCAGGACGTCCAGCCGGCCGAACGTGTGCACCGCGGTCGAGACGGCCTGCGCCTGATGCTCGGGGTCATCACCCCGCCCGGCCACCGCGACGGCATGCTCCGGACCGCCCAGAGCGTCGACGGCCACGGCAAGCCCGTCCGGCTTGCGCGCCGTGACGACCACGCGGGCGCCTTCGTCCACGAGCCGCTGCGCCGTCGCGAGCCCGATTCCGCGGCTCGCACCGGTGAGCAAAGCGACCTGTCCCTCGAAGCGGCGTCCCCGCGTTCGCGTCACCGGCGCAGGTTATCGGCCCTGCTCATCGGCTGCGGTCCAGGGCGGCGCGAACGCGGTCCGGATGGCGGGTGCTGACCAGCCAGTACGGCGTCGGATCGTCCGGGTCGTCGAGCCACAGCTGGACGCCGGGCCCGATCCACGGGCGGATCGAGACGAACGCCCTCGGGTCGCCCTCGCGCCCGACGACCCGGCGAAGGGTCACCGCGTCCAGCGCGACCGACCCGCTGACGTAACGCAGCGGCAGGTGAGCCCCGCGGACGTACAGCTCGCCCCTGGCGATCTTGAGCTCGGCCCGCCCGAAGGACCAGACGATCGCAACGGCGAGCGGGAGCAACACGCCGAACGGGATCCAGTCGGTGAGCGGCAGACCCACGACGTGGAACTCGCCGGCGAGCAGCGCGGCGACGACAAGCGCGATCGGATACCACCACAACGGGGTGCGCAGCCGCTCCCGGTAGGTCACCTCGCCCGGGTCGGATCGACCGGCCGAGCGGGATGCGTGCTCAGCGTCGGCGCTCATGCGCGCAAGGGTAACCTTGCCCGCCGTGACCATCGGCGAGTCCACCGCGCATCGTTTGCGCGTTCAGGTACGTCGCCTCGATCCGTCAGTTCCGCTGCCGTCCTACGCGATGCCGGGCGACGCGGGCGCCGACATCGTGACCACGGTCGACGCGGTACTCGCGCCCGGCCAGCGCGCGGTCCTGCCGACGGGCCTGGCCATCGCATTGCCGGATGGCTACGCGGCCTTCGTCCATCCGCGGTCGGGCCTGGCTGCGCGCACCGGCCTGGCCCTGGTCAACGCGCCGGGGACGATCGACGCCGGCTATCGCGGCGAGATCAAGGTCATCGTCGTCAACCACGACCGTACGACGCCGGTGGTGCTTCGCCGGGGCGATCGCATTGCGCAGCTGGTGATCCAACGGGTCGAGGCGGGCGAGTTCGTCGAGGTCGACGAGCTGCCGGCCTCGACGCGAGGCGCGGGAGGGCACGGCTCGACGGGCGGCGCCGCGGCGCTGGCCGAGAGCGGCCGCGAAGCTGAGGGAGGACCCTGATGGCGTTGCGGCGCCGACAGAAGCGCACCGAGCAGTCCAAGATCGACGCCACGCCACCGTGGGAGATACGTCATCGCGAAGAGCCGGAGCCGACCAGCGGACCCTACGACGAACTCGACGCTCCCGATGACGGCCTGACGCGTGTCGACCTGGGCGCACTGCGCGTGCCGGTCCGCCCCGGCATGGAGATGCGGCTGGACATGAACGAGGCGCAGCAGGTCATCGGGGTGACGCTCGTCAACCGGGACGGTCAGATGCAGCTCGGCGCGTTCGCCGCCCCGCGCAACGAGGGCATCTGGGACGACGTCCGCGCGGAAATCCGCCAGTCGCTCGCCGGCCAGCAGGGTTCGGCCAAGGACCGCACTGGTGGCCCGTTCGGCCCGGAGCTGGTCGGCACCGTCAAGTCCGAAGGCAGCACGTCGCCGGTCCGGTTCCTCGGCGTGGACGGGCCGAGATGGTTCGTGCGGGCGATGCTGCTCGGCGCGGCCGCCGTCGAGCCGTCCAAGGCCAAGGCGTTCGAGGACGTATTCCGCAATACGGTGGTCGTCCGGGGCCGCGAGCCGTTGCCGGTTCGCGAGCCCGTGCCGTTGCAGTTGCCGAAGGAGGCAGCGGCCCAGCTCGAGCAGGCCCAGCAGGCCGACGAGACCGAAGCTCCGCACTAGCCGATCTGCCGTGGCGTCGGGTTAGTCTTGGCAGCGTGAGTGCGCGCCCGTCATTCCTGCGTCGGCTCACCGCCGACGCCCAAGCACTCGACGCGGTCGACCTGCAGTCAGACGTCGAGCGCTGCGCCGCGATGCCGCTGAAGATGCTGAAGCGCGGCGAGGTCGCGACGGTCACCGGACGGCTGCGGGCCGTCTGCTACACCCCGCGCGAGACCGTACCGACCCTGGAGGCCGAACTGTTCGACGGCTCGGCGGCAATCGACCTGGTCTGGCTCGGACGCCGGCGGATCACCGGGATCGAGCCCGGCCGCTGGGTGATGGCCAGGGGTCGCGTCGGCGTCCACGAGGGTCGCCTGGCGATCTACAACCCGTGGTACGAGCTGAGAGTGCCGGTGTGAGCGAGAGCCCGAGCGGTCCGTCCCAGGACGTCGACGAGCGCGGGGGAGTGCGCGAGGTCTATCGCCAGCAACTCCTCGACAGCATCGGCGGATGGTCGGGCACCGTCGTCACAGCTATCCCGCCCGTCGTCTTCGTCGTGGTCAATGCCGCGTCGACGCTGAAGTGGGCCATCGCCGCAGCGGTTGGGTCGGCCGTGTTGCTCGCCGGGTATCGCGTGGCCCGGCGCCAGCCGGTACAGCAGGCGCTTACCGGCCTGTTCGGTGTCGTCATCGCTTCGGCGATCGCGGCGCGAACCGGTCAGGCGAAGGGTTACTTCCTGCTCGGCATCTGGAGCAGCTT
>DASXRA010000428.1:0-3251 GCA_036506855.1 Jatrophihabitantaceae bacterium | reverse complement strand
CGAGATCCAGCAACTCCGGCGGATAGCCCGTCATCTCCGACACGATCGACACCACGACATCAACCATCGACTCACCACTCGCGGCCACCGGCTGCGGCTCCGGCGCGACCGGCTCGGGCTCGGCAGCAGATGTCGGTACCGCGACAGGCGCTGGCGCAGGTGCGGCCGGCTGGGCGAGCTTGTCGACAACGCGCAGCCGGTGCTGGACAACTTCGAGCTCAGCGTCCGATTGGCCACTGACCCGGCGCAGCCAGCCCTGCCAGGTGACCGGATCCGCGATGCGGTAACGGAAACCCAGCTGGTCCGCCGAGCGGCGCTTGCGGTCAGGCATCGGCGTCCAGCGCAGCACCGCCATCGCGATCTGCGAGCCGAAGCCGGCTGCCAGGCGCAGCGCGTACTCCACCGGGTACGCGCCGCCGGTCGACAGGTTCAGGTCGCCGAGCTCGGGATCGGGCTCCTTGAAGTTGGGCACCGGGGGCACGATGCCCGTCTCGAGCGCCTTGATCGCCACGATGTCCTCGATGCCGGCGCCCATCGCATGGCCGGTGAAGCCCTTCGTGTTGGTGATGACGACGTCGTCCGCGGCGGATCCGAACGCCGAACGCAACGCGCTGATCTCCGCAGCGGCGCTGCCACCGCGCGCCGGCGTATACGTCTCGTGCGAGACGAACATGGTCGACGGGGCCATGACCTGCCGGTCGATGCCACGCGACTCGACCTGGCGCAGCACCTGCTCCATCACCTGGCTCACGTGCTCGACGTCGAGGCGCGTGCCGTGGAACGCACTGTTCGCGGTCACCGCGCCCAGCACCTCGCAGATCGGCTGGACGCCGCGCTCGCGGGCGGCGTCCGCGGACTCCACGACGATGGCCGCCGCGCCCATCCCGACGATCATCCCGTGGCGGCGACGGTCGAACGGAATCGCGGCGTCCTCGACGGCGTCGTCGGTGGCGGCGGCCCCGCTTGCCAGGAAGCCACTGCCGATCCACGGAAGCAGCGCGTCGCCGGTGACGTCATCGGCCGCGATCACCACGACGCGGCGCGCGCGTCCGGTGCGGATCCAGTCCTCAGCGACGCACAGTGCCTGGGTCGTGCTGGCGCAGGCCGCGTTGACCTGGGTGTTCGGCCCGCGAGCGCCGATCAGCTCGGCGAACTGCGAATGGCCCATGGACAGGGAGCGGAAGATGAACCGCCGATCGAACTCGAACGGCTCGGTGGCGAGCAGATGCTCCAGTTCGGCGATTCGCCGGTCGACCTCGCCGGTCGCCGCGTCGTCGCCGCCCATCTGCGCACGCACTGCGTGCAGCGAGGCGAGCTCGTGGCGCCGTCCACGGTCCTGCGTGTAGCGCTCGATGTCCTTTGCGAACTCACCGTATCCGGGGAACGCGGACGCGAACACGATGCCGGTGTCGTCACGCAGCTCGTCCGGCAGGCCCCAGTGATCGGGCAGTTGGGTGCCGAGCGTCGTGGTGCGGTAGCGCATGACGAGCGGGATGCCCGCGTCGCGCAGCGCGTCGAAACCCGCGCCGACCGCGAGACGCGTGGCTGAGTCCAGCGCCGCATCGCGCGCCTCGTCGACGCCGAACTCGCTGACGACGTCGAACGGTGCGCGACGGCCGGCCAGCTTGATGACGCCGTCCTGATCGTCGATGGCGACGAAGCTCGGCTCACCCGACTCGGGCTTGATCAGGCGGGTGATGTGCTTGTCGACGATCGCTTCGCGCAGGCGGTGCGGGATCGCGTCGATGAACTGCTGACCGCCGAGGATCCGGCCGATGTTCTCGTCGTCGAAGACGCGCTCGACGCCGGGCAGCCCCAGGGCCGCGCCGGTCACGACGACCGGCTCGTGCGTGGCCAATCCGTTGGAGGGAGCAGCCGCGGGAGCCGTGTCGCCGTCATAGATCCGGCGACCCCGGTCCAGGAACTCAGCGAAGACCTTGCCGAGCTCGACGTACTTGTCCGTGTTCATGCTCGCCCTCGGTCCGGTGATCGTCGGTGCGGCCGGGACGCTCATAGCCGGCACCGGGGTAGCGCCATTGGCCCGGCCCGGCGCCGGGGATGCGCTCGCCGGCAGACCCAGGCCAGCGGCGTACAGACCGCACAGCGCCTGGTTGAACGCAGTCGCGTCGCGCAGCTTGGGGTGGTTGGTGAACAGCGCGAGGACGTCGTCGTGCTCAGGCCCGAACACGTCTTCGACGAAGCCGTGCAGTGCCTTCTTCGGGCCGACCTCGACGAACACCCGGGCGCCCGCGGCGTACAGCGTGCGCAGGCCCTTGACGAACTGCACCGGCGACGCGACCTGGCGCCCGAGGATGTCGACCATCGCCTCGGCGTCCACGCCCGTCGGATAGAACTCCCCCGTCACGTTCGCGACGATCGGCAGCGCCGGAGCGTGCACGTCGAGTCGGCGCAGCACGTCCTTCAGCGGCGCGCTGACCGGGGCGACGATCGACGTGTGGAACGCGTGGCTGACCGGAATCCGCTGCGCCGTGAGGCCGGCCGCCTGGAACGTCTCGATGACGCGCTCGATCGCCACGGTCGCTCCGCCGACCACGGCCTGGCTGTTGCTGTTGACGTTCGCGACGACGACGTAGCCTTCGGCCGCCGAGACGATCCGCTCGATCTCCTCCAGCGGGCCGAACACCGCGGCCATCGCCCCGTTGTCTTCGATGTCGAGGCTGGCCATCTCGTGGCCCCGGGCGCTGACCGCCTCCAGAGCCGCCGAGAAGTCCAGAGCACCGGCTGCCACGAGCGCGCCGTACTCGCCGAGGCTGTGGCCCATGACCATGTCCGGCCGCACGCTGTGCGCGGCCAGCATCCGGGTCAGCGCGATGTCGCAGGTGAGCACGGCGGGCTGCGTGATCTCGGTCTGCAGGAGCTGGCGGTCGAGGCGGGCGACCGTCTCCGCGTCGTCGCTGTCACTGAAGACGTACGACGACAACGGCTTGCCGAGGAGCGGCGTCATGATCCGGTCCGCCTCGGCGAACGTGTCGGCAACGATCGACTCCGACTTGCGCAACGGCTTGAGCATGTTGGCGTACTGCGAGCCCTGGCCGGTGTAGAGGAACGCGACCTTCGGCGCCAGGCCGCGTCCCAGGAAGACGCCTTGCGCTTTCAGCATTCGCCACATCGGCGCGTTGCCGGAGGCGAACGCCTTGAGCGCCTTCTCTGCCTTCGCCGCCAGCTCCGCGGCGTCGGCGTAGTCGATCGCCAGCCGGACCGCTGCGCCGAGCCGGGCCGGGTCGACGCCC
>DASXRA010000427.1:0-2519 GCA_036506855.1 Jatrophihabitantaceae bacterium | reverse complement strand
GCCAGTTTTGCTGAGCGGCTTGATCTCCAGGCCGCGGTCGGCGCGCAGGTACAGCGCGAACGGATTCGCTCCCCAGTACCAGAGCCCGCTCAACTCAAGCAGCTGCGGATCGACGTCGGCGTCGCGGGCTGGTTGCCACGGCTCGAGAATCGGCGGCTCGCGCTCGGCGACGATCCGGATCAGGTCAGCCGCGATCGTGCCGATCATCGGACCGGACGTGGCGTTGGCCATGGCCAGGCCGGCGAGGCGTTCCTCGACGCTGACCCAGACCGTCGCGACGAAGCCTGGCATCGACCCGGTGTGCCCGCTGAGCATCCGCCCGCCGGTTCGGAGCAGTTGCAGGCCGAGCCCGTAGCCGCCCGTCCATGCGTCGTCGTCGATCGGCGAGGCCGGTCGGCGCATCTCGGCCAGCGTGTCAGCGCTGAGCACGGCGTCGTCGCCCGCGGCGAGGAAGGCCGCCCAGCGACAAAGGTCGTCAGCGGTCGACCAGAGCTGGCCGGCGGGAGCCATCGCGCGCGCGTCTTCGGCCGGCTCAGGCAGCAGGACGTCTGCCCACGGGTGCACCGCCCAGCCGCGCGCGTGCGGAGCCTGCGGCATCAGCGTGGTCCGCGTCATCGCGAGCGGGTCGAGCACCTCGCGTTGCAGCACCACGCCCCACGGCTCGCCACGCAGCCGTTCGACCAGCGCGCCGAGCACGCCGTAGCCCGGATTCGAGTAGTGGAACTGGCGCCCGGCCGGCAGCCGCATCGGCTGCTGGCCCAGGGCCTCGGCGATGCCGGCCTGGCCCGGCGTGCGCTCCCACCACGAACCTGCCGACTCCGATGCCAGGCCGGCCGTGTGCGCGAGCAGCTCGGCGATGCGCAGATCGCCGACGGCCATGCCGGGCAGGTGCGCCCCGAGCGGGTCAGCGAGGTCGAGGCGTCCCTCGTCGCGCAGCCGCATGACGAGCACCGCGACGAACGTCTTGGAGATGGACCCGATGCGGTACTGCGTGTCAGACGTCGGCTCGCTGCCGTCGACGTCGCCGCGCGCGGCGATCCAGATCGGCGCGCCGTCGCGGACGACCGCGCCGACCAGGCTGGGCGCCCGGCCGTCCACCTGACCGGTTGCGATGCGGTGCAGCAGGGCCCGGCGGGTCGCGGCAAACAACTCATCGGCCATGGGCTGAACCTAAGTGATCGACGAAAACCCTTTGCCGCGGCCTTCGCTTCGCTGGGACCGTGTAGCTCATGCCGCTCGACCTCGTGCCGATCGATCCGCTGAATGCAGCGGACGACGAGCTGTTCGTCGCGTGGCTCGCGGTGCACGATGCCGCCGCCCGAGCGGCCTACGGTGACCGGTGCGCTGTGTGGTCCGCGGACGAGATCCGCGCGTTCTACGTCGACCAGCAAGACGAGCGCCGAATTGCCTGGGCCGCCGTGGTCGACGGCGCCGTCGTCGGCCATCTCGAGCTACAGATCCCGCTGGCCGACAACACCCATCGGGCAGCCGTGGAGATCCTGGTGCATCCCGAGTCGCGGCGGCGCGGCATCGGCACTGCGCTGCTGGACTTGGCCGAACGCGTGGCGCGCGCCGAGGGACGTGAGGTCATGGGCGCGGAGTCGGACGTGGCCACCGACCGCGACGACCCGGCCGCCGGTTTCGCCGCGCGGCACGGTTATACGGCGGAACAGACCGAGCTGCGCAGCGATCTCGAACTGCCGCTGGCCGACGGCGTGCTCGCCGCGACGACGGCCGAGACCGACGAGCACGCGTCCGGCTACGAGGTGCTGACGTCCTGGGACGGCATCCCGGACGAGTGGCTTGCCGACCGCGCCGAGCTGTCGCGCCGGATGAGCACCGACGTGCCGCTCGGCGGCCTCGCGATCACCGAGGAGAACTGGGACGCCGAGCGGGTGCGCCGGAACTTCGCGACCGTCCGTGCGCAGGGCCGGCGCGTGGTCGAGTCGGTCGCCCGCCATACCGCGTCCGGGCGGCTGGTCGGCTACACGACGCTCGCTGTCGCGTCCCACACTCCGCATCTCGCGTATCAGTGGGACACGCTGGTGTTGCACGAGCACCGAGGTCGCCGGCTCGGCCTGCTCTTGAAGGCCGCGAACCTGCGCGCGCTGACGGCTGGCCTGCCGGGCGTCCGCCGAGTCGCGACCTGGAATGCGCGGGAGAACGAGCCGATGCTGCGGGTCAACCGCGCGCTGGGCTTCGAGGTCGTCGGACGGCTCACCGAATGGCAGCGCAAGCTCGACTGACTCTGCGACCCACGTCCTCGCTCACGGGCACGATCCTGGTCAGGGCGACGGTGGCTTCACCGTGGCCTGAACCCGCGCAGGACGGCGTTCAGGGCGACGAAGTGATCGTCAGGTGAACCTTCGCCAGCGCGTTCTCGGCGGCCTGCTCGACCAGGCCGTAGTCGATGACCCCGCCGGACACGCCCAACTGTGCGACCGCGGCCTGCAACGCGGTGATCTTCGCAAGCGCGGCGTTCGCGGTGGCCTGCGCCTCGTTCGCGTACGCCTGGGCCT
>DASXRA010000426.1:0-3431 GCA_036506855.1 Jatrophihabitantaceae bacterium | reverse complement strand
TCCCCAACACCACCGGCCGCGGCGGCCGAAGCCGACACGCACTGCCGCACCCACGACATCCGCGAACCGGCCGCCTGATCACCGCAGCCCTCCCGGCCACGCCAGGACCACCCCACAACAGCGGACTCACCAGACCTGCGACTCACACCAGCCACCTCGGGCGCGTTGCTAAACCCCCGCTCGTCGCGAGCGGCGGCTGATGACATTGGGCTGGCAAGACTGTCAGCCCAGTCGAGGAGCCGATACCGGGGTTGCATGCTTATCCGGTTGGTTCAGGTTGGTCCTGCGGAAGCGGCACGCGTCGGGGTCGATGTGGACGCTTCCCCTCCCGTGCGACCAGATCAAGGGCCTTGGGTTTCGTGGTCGAACTGGAGGGGAAGCGAGGGACGGCTCGCCTCGACCGAACCAACCGGATAAGCATGCCGGGGTTGTATCGGCGACGAGGACAACGCAGCCAGGCGCCGATCCGGGCGTCGCGCAGCAGAGCATGGGGTTTGGCAACGCGCCCTAGTCCGGCAGCCATAGACTCGGCGCATGACTGACGAGGCCGCCGAGACACCGAACGCCGACGCTACGACCGCATCGCACGACAGCCCGATGTCAGCCGAACTGCGTGCCGCGATCGCACAGGACTGGGATCCGGCGCCGGTGATGCCGCACCCGGCACGACCCGACGGCGCACCGTTCACTGCGAACCGTCGCGCGGCGCTGTCTGCCGCCTTCCCGGGACAGTTGATCGTCGTTCCGGCCGGGCCGCTGAAGCCACGGGCGAACGACACCGACTACCCCTACCGGGCGGCCAGCTCGTTCACCTGGCTCACCGGCGAAACGGTCGAGAGCGCCGTGCTCGTCATGACGCCGAGCTCCACCGGTCATGACAGTACGCTCTACGTCGTCGAGTACGCCGCCCCCGGAAAGGTCGAGTACTTCACCGACCGCATGCACGGCGCGCTCTGGGTCGGCGGCGTGCCGACGCCGGCCGAGACCGCGGAGGCGCTCGGCATCACCACCCGCGCCCGCGGCGACCTCGAGTCGGACGTCCCCGCATGGCGCGACCGCGACTGCGCCGTGCTCACCGGCTTCGACCCGGCCGTCGACGCGCTGTTCGCGCGCGGCAACGGCAACAAGCTCGGCGAGGTCATCGACGAGCTGCGGCTGGTCAAGGACGCGTGGGAGATCGCCCGGCTGCAGGACGCGTGTGACGCCACCGCTCTCGGGTTCGCCGACGTCGCCCGCGAGCTGCCCGTCCTGCTGGCGCGTGGTGGCAAGCGCGGAGAGCGTTGGCTCGAAGGCACGTTCTGGCGACGCGCCCGGATGGAAGGCAACACGGTCGGATACACGTCGATCGTCGGCGCGGGCGTGCACGGCACGACGCTGCACTGGTGGCGCGACGACGGGCCCGTCCAGGCCGGGCAGTTGCTGCTCGCCGACATGGGCATCGAGACGGACGAGCTCTACACCGCCGACGTCACCCGCACGATGCCGGTCAGCGGCGAGTGGACTCCTGACCAACTGCGCATCTACCGCGCCGTCTACGAGGCGCAGAGCGCGGGCATCGCCGAGGTCAAGGCCGGCGCCGACTTCCTCGCCGCGCACAACGCGGCGATGTGGGTACTCGCCGACCACCTGCACTCGTGGGGCATCCTGCCCGTCACCGCCGAGGTCTCCTGCGCCGACGACCCGGAGCGTCCTGGCGCCGGGCTGCACCGTCGCTACACGCTGCACGGCACGTCGCACATGCTCGGCATCGACGTCCACGACTGCGCGCTTGCCCGCGAGCAGAACTACCGCAAGGGGACGCTGGCCGCCGGCTATGTCCTCACGGTCGAGCCAGGCCTGTACTTCCAGCCCAACGACCGGACGGTCCCGGCCGAGCTGCGCGGCCTGGCGGTACGCATCGAGGACGACATCCTCGTCACCGACGGCGCCCCGCTGAATCTGTCCGGCTCGTTGCCGAGGGACGCCGACGACGTAACGGCATGGATGCGTGAGGTGCAGTCGACGCCAGCCGTTCCGTGACCGATCGCGCGCCCGGCGATGACGTCGCAGGCATCACCGCGCAGTGGGCACGCGAACGACCCGAGCTCGACGTCACGCCGATCGAGGTGTTCGGCCGCATCGCCAAGCTGCACCGGGCGCAGATCGAGGCGAGCGAGCACGCGTACAGGAAGCTCGGCATCTCCTCCGGCGACTTCGACGTGCTGGCGACGCTGCGGCGTGCCGGGCGGCCGTATCGCCTGACGCCGTCCGAGCTGACGTCGTCGATGATGATCTCGAGCGGTGGCGTCACGCAGCGGGTCGACCGCCTCGAGCGGGTCGGCCTCGTCGAGCGCCGGCCGCATGAGTCCGATCGGCGCAGCACGACTGTCGCATTGACGCCCGGTGGGCGCAGGCTGATCGACAAGGCGATGCCGCTGCACCTGGACGCCGAACGGGCGCTCCTCGCAGGCCTGTCGAAGGCCGACCGGACGGCTCTTGCCAAGCTGCTGAAGAAGGCGCTGGCCAACTCGGAATAGTTCGCTCCGCAGATACCTTAGCTCTAAGACTCTCAGAGCTAAGGGGACTTCCGTTGACTCGAACCTCGACCGTGGCAGTCACCGCGCTCGGCCCAGCGATCTGGGGAACCACGTACTACGCGACCACCAAGTGGTTGCCGTCCGGGTACCCGGTCCTGGACGGCGCCGTGCGCGCGCTTCCGGCCGGCCTGGCGCTGCTGGCGTTGCGGTGGCAACTGCCGAGCGGCGTGTGGTGGTGGCGGATCGGCGTGCTGGGCATGCTGAACATCGGCCTGTTCTTCCCGCTGCTGTTCGTCGCCGCGGAGCGCGTGCCGGGCGGCATCGCCGGCGCCGTCGGCGCGATCCAGCCGCTGATCGTCCTGATGATGTCGACGGTGATCCTGCGCTCGCGCATCACCGCCACCGCGCTCGCGGCGGGCGTCGGCGGTGTCGTCGGCGTGACGCTTCTCGTCGTCCGCGCCTCGGGCCACGTCGACATGGTCGGCGTGCTCGCGGCGGTGGTCGGCACCGCCGAGATGGGACTTGCCATCGTGCTCGCGAAGCTCTGGGGCCGGCCGCCCATGTCGCCGGTGACGCTCACCGGCTGGATGCTGACGGCCGGCGGCCTGTTCCTCACCCCGCTCGCGCTGGTCACCGAGGGGCTGCCGCAACACTTGTCGGGCACCAACTGGTTCGGCCTCGTCTACCTGGCCGTCATCGGCGGCGCCGTCTCGTACTTCCTGTGGATGCGCGGGGTGGGCGCGCTGCCCGCGTCCGCGATGAGCTTCCTCACCCTGGTCGTCCCGCTCGTCGCCGCGACGATCGGCTGGCTCGCACTCGGGCAGAGGCTGACGCCGTTGCAGCTGCTGGGCATGGCCGTCGCGCTGGCCTCGCTCGTGGTCGGTCAGCGCGCCGCGGTGCAGCCCGCCGGGCGGC
>DASXRA010000425.1:0-3943 GCA_036506855.1 Jatrophihabitantaceae bacterium | reverse complement strand
GGGCTGCCCGACGCATTCCGTGCCCAGCTGCTGAACATGCTCGCCCGCTACGACGTGCAAAGCCTCGACCGGACTGCGGCACTCGAGGAAGCCGTTGTGTGGATGTGGCGGTCCTTCCAGCGCGCCGACGAGATGGTGCCGGTCGTGACCGCCGTACTGGAACGGCGCCTGCGCCACACCGATGTGCTCGCCGGCTCGGCGCAACCTGAACTGCGTGCCCTGATCGGACGGTTGGCCGCTGCCAGCCAGGCGCGCTACCCCGACCTGGCAGATCTCTCGCGCGACGTGCTGTTCCACTACTTCGACGAGCCGTTGCTTGAGCGCGCAGCGGGCGCGGTGTACGCGGAGATGGCCGAGCAGTTCGGCGCCTTGCAAGCCGATCCGCACCGCGCCGACCGCGACGAACGGATCGAGCGGCTGGTGTGGTGCCCCCAGCCGTTGCGGGCGATGCTGCTGCACCGCTGGGTCGACGCACCGGCCGGTTATCGCGAAGTCGTGCTCGAAGCGCACCTGCGCCGCTTCTACCGGATCAGGCCGTTGCACGACATACGATTCGCAGAGCGTGGCGGGCAACCCCTGGCCGCGGCTGACTACGAGGTCGACGACAAGCGCGTTCACGTGCTGGCGACCTACGCGCCGCTCGCGGACCTACCTGGCGTTGCGCGCGCCATAGCCGAGGATCTGGCGGTGGGCGACCCCACCAGGCTGGTCGTGCTGGACCTCGTCGTGTGGCGATCCGGTGACCACGCGGAGGTGGACGAGATCTCGGCCGAAGTGCAGCGGCTGCTTGCCGATTGCGACTTCGGCCGGCCGCTGCACCGGCTGGACATCACCGTCACGAGCGAAGGTGCTGAGGCCGAGCATCACCGGACGCACCACTTCACGTTCCGGCAGCAGGACGGCGCGTTCACCGAGGAACTCCTGTACCGCAACCTGCACCCGATGATCGCCAAGCGGATGGAGCTGTGGCGGCTGTCCAACTTCAGCTTGGAGCGGCTGCGCTCCGTCGAGGACGTGTACCTGTTCCGCGGCGTCGCGCTCGACAACCCGGTGGACGTGCGGCTCTTCGCGGTCGCCGAGGTTCGTGACCTGACGCCGGTGCGGGACGCTGCCGGTCGGGTGGTTGCCCTGCCGTTACTCGAGCGGATGGGGCTGCAGGCGGTGGCGGCGATGCGCCAGGCGATGTCCGAGCTGCCGGCGAGGAAACGGCCCCAGTCGAACCGCTTGGTGCTCTACGTCCGCCCGCCGTTCGAGCTGGCGCAGCAGGATTGGCGCGACGTCGTGCGTCCGTACCAGGCCTTGGCCACGGCAGCCGGCTTGCAGAAGATCGTGCTGCGGATACGCATTCCGGACGGTGACGACCTCAAGGACTCGGTCCTCGAGTTCACCGGCCACGGCGGCGAGATCCGGATGCGCCAGCGAGCGCTGGCCCATGACCCGATCCGGCCGCTCACCGAGTATCGGCAGAAGGTGTTGCGCGCTGCGCGCTTCGCGACGCCGTACCCGTACGAGATCGTTCGGATGCTCACGCCCGCGCCGGGCGTCGCGTCGAGCTTCCCGCCGGGACGATTCGTCGAGCACGATCTCGACGACGCGGGCGACCTCGTCCCCGTGGATCGTCCCTACGGCGGAAACTCGGCCAACCTCGTGGTTGGGCTCCTCACCAGCTATCCGGCGAAGATCCCCGAGGGAATGACGAGAGTCGCGATCATCAGCGACCCGACCCGGCGGCTGGGCGCGCTGGCCGAGGCCGAGTGCCGGCGAATCATGGCAGCCCTCGACCTCGCCGAGCGGCTGCACGTGCCGGTCGAGTGGTTCGCGCTGTCGTCAGGTGCTCGCATCGCCATGGACAGCGGCACGGAGAACATGGACTGGATCGGCGCGGTGCTGCGCCGGCTCATCGACTTCACGCAGGCCGGCGGCGAGGTCAACATCGTCGTGTCCGGCATCAACGTCGGCGCGCAACCGTACTGGAACGCGGAAGCGACGATGCTCATGCACACCAGGGGCGTCCTCGTGATGACGCCGGAAAGCGCGATGGTGCTCACCGGAAAGCAGGCGCTCGACTTCTCCGGCGGCGTGTCCGCCGAGGACAACTTCGGCATCGGTGGCTTCGAGCGGATCATGGGCCCGAACGGGCAGGGGCAGTACTGGGCGCCCACGCTGCGGCAGGCCTGCCGCGTGTTGATGCGGCACTACGAGCACAGCTACGTCGTGGCGGGCGAGCAGTTCCCGCGTCGGCGGCACACCGACGATCCGGCAGACCGTGACGTGCGCGAGTCTGCGCACACGACCGTTGCGGGCAGCGATTTCACCACCGTCGCTGACGTCTTCTCCAACGAGCGCAACCCGGAGCGGAAGAAGCCCTTCGACATCCGCTCCGTCATGCGCGCCGTCACGGACACCGACTCGGATCCGCTCGAACGCTGGTCGCGGTGGCGCGGCGCGGAAACGGCCGTGGTCTGGGACGCGCACGTGGGCGGCATCCCGGTGTGCATGCTCGGTATCGAATCGCGGACACTCTCCCGGCGCGACCACCTGCCTGCCGACGGACCGCCGAGTTGGACGTCCGGGACGCTGTTCCCACAGTCGTCACGCAAGATTGCCCGGGCGATCAATGCGGCGAGCGGCAACCGTCCGGTCGTCATACTCGCCAACCTGTCCGGCTTCGACGGCTCGCCGGAGTCGATGCGCTCCTGGCAGCTCGAATACGGCGCGGAGATCGGCCGCGCGGTCGTCAACTTCCGCGGACCCATCGTGTTCGTCGTCGTTTCGCGTTACCACGGCGGCGCGTTCGTCGTGTTCTCCAAGCAGCTCAACGAGCAGATCGAGATCGCGGCCGTGGAGGGTTCCTACGCATCGGTCATCGGCGGCGCGCCCGCAGCCGGCGTGGTCTTCGTCAAGGAGGTCAACACCCGGACCGAGCAGGATCCACGCGTCGCGAGCCTGCGCGAACGGCTGGCAGCGGGCGACGTCGACGGCCTGCGGACCACGCTGCACGAGACTCGGACGATCGTGCATGCGGAGAAGCTGGGCGAGGTAGCAGCCGAGTTCGACGGCATCCACAACATCCAGCGGGCGCTCGCCGTGGGCTCGGTGGACAAGATCATCCGTGCGGCCGACCTGCGGCCGTACATCATCGACGCGGTCGAGCGAGGGATGGCGCGAAGCGCTCCTACCGGCTGGGTTGCCGCAGCCAGCTATGCGTCGGCCGCGCCCGATCCAGCAGTGGTTGGTTTTCCAGCGTCACAGGAGCCGGTAGTTCTTCCTCTGCCGCAACCGTCAGGATGAACTCGCCGAACCGGCGCCACCATCCGGGGAACTCTCGCCCTTCGACGGTGCGGACCGTCAACTGCGCCCATGCGTCGCCTGCTGTCGTGGCAGTGACCTCGACCGACCGGGTGTCCCGGCGCAGGCCCGTCGTGAGCACCTTCAGCCCGCTCTCCTTGGCCGACCACACGAGGTTCGCGGCGAGGTTTCTGGCCGTGACGTCCGCTGCCGCGTCGACGTAACGGCGCTCGGCCGCGGTCAGGTAGTCGCGCACGAACGCGTCGCTGCGTGGCTCCACGAGTTCCAGGTCGCAACCCAGCCGGCCCGGCCCGGTGCTGACGAGGCATACCGCCCAGCCGGCTCGATCGGTGAGGGAGATCTGCAGGTCGACCGGCTCACCGTCGAGACACGCCACCGGCGCGCCGCTGGGGGCGTGGCGCACCTCGATGCGGCGCAGGCCCTCGATCGTCAACGGTGTCGACAGGACCCGTCCCAGTGCCTGCTTGGCCGCCCAGCGAGCGACGAGAAACTCGGTGTGACGCTTCGTGAAGCGCTTGCCGTCGACGTAGTCCGTTTCGCTCTCAGACAGCCACGAGCGGTCGCTGGGCAGGTGCTCTTCCCCGCGTGCCAGCCACCACATGCTCGAAGGTTCGACCTCGCCGGGCCGTCGCAC
>DASXRA010000424.1:0-3131 GCA_036506855.1 Jatrophihabitantaceae bacterium | reverse complement strand
GGAGCGGAGCTGCGGATCTACCCGAGCGCAGCGAGCGGTGGAGACGCGGATCCGCCCGAGGCGGGATAAGTCATCGCCGTTGAGGCTTCCAGACCACCAGTGCAGTGGACGGACGGGCGTTCAGCTCGGCGTAGGCACGCTGCAGCTCCCCGGCCATCTCGGTGAGCCGTGCTCGCAGCGCGTCGACGTGTGCTTCGAGCTCGATGATCCGCTTGATGCCGGCGAGGTTGACGCCCTCGTCCTGCGAGAGCCGCTGCACCTCGCGCAGCAGCGCGACGTCGCGCGCCGAGTAGCGCCGACCGCCGCCGACCGTCCGGCCGGGGGTCACCAGGCCGATGCGGTCGTACTGGCGCAGCGTCTGGGCATGCATCCCGGCTAGCTGGGCAGCCACCGAGATGACGAAGACCGGGGCGTCCTCGGGAACCTCGCCCCGCCGAGTGTCAGCCATTACTGCCCTCCGCGGGGGCCATGCGTCCGAGCGCGGCCGTGATCGTCGGGCGCGGATCGTCTGCCTGCGCGGCGGCGTACTTCTCCAGGGCCTCGCGCGCCTCGGCGGTCATCTTCTGCGGCACGGCGACCTCGACGGTGACGAGCAGATCGCCCGCGCCGGTGCCGCGCTTGGGGAACCCGCGTCCGCGCACCCGCAACGTCGTGCCGGACTTCGTGCCCGGCGGGACGCGCAGCGCGACCGAGCCGTCCAGGGTGGGCACCCGCAGCGTCGTGCCGAGCGCCGCCTCGGCGAAGGTCACCGGCACAGTCAGGGTGAGGTTGTCGCCGCTGCGCCCGAACAGGTCGTGCGAGTCGACGTGGACGGTGACGAACAGGTCGCCGCCCGGGCCGCCGCGAGCGCCGGGCACGCCCTTGCCCCGGATGCGCAGTCGCGCACCGTCACGGACGCCTGCGGGTACTCGGACGTTGATCGTGCGGGTCTGCGTCGTGACGCCCGCGCCGAGGCAGTCGGGGCACGGTTCGTCGACGATCTGGCCCGTGCCGCGGCAGTCGCGGCACGGCTCGCTGAACCCGAACGCGCCCTGGTTGCGGCTGACGAATCCCGAGCCGCCGCAGGTCGGGCAGACGTGCGGACTGGTGCCGGGCTTGGCGCCGCTGCCGTGGCAGGTCCGGCAGGTACCAGGTCCGGACAGCTGCAGCGGAAGCATCGCGCCGCGCACGGCCTCGTCGAATCCGAGGCGTATCGACGACTCGACGTCGGCGCCTCGCGTCGGCCCGACGTTGCGCTGGCGGCGCGTGGTCGTCCCGCCGGTGAACAGGCCGCCGAAGATGTCGCCGAGCCCGCCGGCCCCGGCGCCGGCGCCGCTGCCGAAGAGATCCGACATGTCGAACGTCGAGCCGCCGGGCGCCCCGCCCGGGAACCCGCCGCGATAGCCGCCCCCGCCGAACAGTGCCCGCGCCTCGTCGTACTCTTTGCGGCGGCTGTCGTCGGAGAGCACGTCGTACGCCTCGGACACGTCCTTGAACTTGGCCTCGGCGCCGGCGTTACCCGGGTTCTTGTCCGGATGCAGCTCACGAGCAAGCTTGCGGTAGGCCTTCTTGATCTCGGCGGACGAGGCGTCCTTGGCGACGCCCAGCGCCTTGTAGTAGTCCTTCTCGATGTAGTCCCTCGTGCTCACCGGGCGTCGCCTCCTCTCGTGTCGTCGATCGTGTTTCGGTCAGGCCTCGGACTCGTCGGGCGGCGCTTCGGCCGGTGCCGGATCGGTCACGCCGACCATTGCCGGGCGCAGCAGACGGTCACCATGCCGGTAGCCGCGGCGCATCACCGTCGTGGCAGTGGGCTCGCTGACGTCCGGACTCTCGTCGTGCAGCACCGCCTCGTGGACGGCCGGATCGAACCGGTCGCCCGGCTCGCCGAACGCCGACAGCCCGAGCTTGCCGAGCACTGCCTCGAGCTGCTCGGCCACCGCCTTGAACGGGCCGGTCAGGTCACCGTGCGCGCGGGCCCGGTCGATGTCGTCGAGGACGGGCAGCAGCGTCATCAGCGCCAGGCCGACCGCCGACTCGGCGTTCGCTACGCGATCGCGGTCTACGCGCTTGCGGTAGTTCGCGTACTCGGCCTGCAGGCGTTGCAGGTCACGGGTGCGCTCCTCGAGCAGCAGGGCATCGGCCTTGGGGATGCCCTGCTCGTCGTCGTCCGGCTCGGCCGCGTGGGCCCGCACCCGGCCGCCCGGGGTCGGGCGATCGGGGTCGGGCTGGCGTGGCTCGCCGGTCAGCGGGTCGAAGCGGCGCTTGTCGCGGATGACGACCGGCTCGTGCTCCTCGTCACGTGGGTCCCAATCGGTCACTTCTGATCGCCCTCGGGCCCCTCGTCCACGACCTCCGCGTCGACGACGGCATCGTCGTCGGGCGGCGTCTGCGCACCGGCGTCGCCCGGCGCGCTGTCGCCCGCGGCGCCGCCGGCCGCACTGGCTGCCTCGTACATCGCTCCGCCGGCCTCCTGCGAGACGCGGGCGAGCTTGTCCTGTGCCGATCTGATCGACTCGAGGTTGGTGCCGCCGAGCGCGGTCTGCAGCTCAGCGAGTGCCGTCTCGAGCTCGTTCTTCTTGTCCTCAGGCAGCTTGTCGCCGTTCTCGGTCAGGAACTTCTGGGTCGCGAACTGCAGCGACTCGGCATTGTTGCGGGTCTCGGCCTCCTCGCGACGCGCGCGGTCCTCCTCGGCGTGCGACTCGGCGTCGCGCATCATCCGGTCGATCTCGTCCTTGGACAGGCCCGAGCCGCCGGTGATCGTCATGCCCTGTTCCTTGTTGGTGGCCAAGTCCTTCGCCGAGACGTTGACGATGCCGTTGGCGTCGATGTCGAACGTGACCTCGATCTGCGGCACGCCACGCGGCGCCGGCGGCAGGCCGGTCAGCTCGAACATGCCGAGCTTCTTGTTGTAGGCCGCGATGTCGCGCTCGCCCTGGTACACCTGGATCTGCACGCTGGACTGGTTGTCGTCGGCGGTAGTGAAGATCTCCGAACGCTTCGTCGGGATCGTCGTGTTGCGCTCGATCAGCTTGGTCATGATGCCGCCCTTGGTCTCGATGCCGAGCGACAGCGGCGTGACGTCGAGCAGCAGGACGTCCTTGACATCGCCCTTGAGCACGCCGGCCTGCAGCGCGGCGCCGACGGCGACGACC
>DASXRA010000423.1:0-24788 GCA_036506855.1 Jatrophihabitantaceae bacterium | reverse complement strand
GCCGGACCTTGGACAGCGTGGCAATCGGCTCCTTGCCCTTGGCCGCGGTCTCGGGATCGATCAGCGTCATGACGCACCGGTCGCAGCCCTTGACGGCCCGAAACGTCACGCCGCCGATGCGCAGACGGCGCCAGCCGTCCTCGGCCCAGGCGGGGGCGCCCGCTACGACCAGGTTTGGCCGGAACCGGGTGATCGGCAGCGGGCCCTCGGCAGCGCGAGCCCCTGCGGCGATGGCGACGTTGAGCGCGGCCAACGAGTGCGTTGAGGTAATCAGCAGCGGGTATGCATCGGCGAAGCTGACTCTGTCGTCCGGTGCGCTGAAGTTCGGATTGGGACGGCGGCGGGTCGCGTCGTCCAGGTAGACGAGCCGTGCGGGCACGTCGAGCAGCTCGCTGAACCACGCATGCGCATCCGGCGCGGCCGGCGTCGCCGCGAGTTGGTTGCCGTGGACGTCGATCGAGACCAGCTCGGCGTCGGGCGCCTTCACGACCAGCTCCGATCGCCCAGGCGCGCGCAGCCGCAGGCCGTTGCCGTCGAGACGGACGTTGACCAGGACGAGCTGGGCGTGCTCGCGGGCTGTCACGCACGAGCCGCCCGAGTCGACGACCATCCACCGGCGATCGCCGGCCAGGCCCCACGGCTCGACCTCCGCGTGCAGCAACTCCTCGCGCCGGCAGGACTTGAGCGGGTAGCGGTAGATGCCCGAGAGGGTGACGGTCACCCGGCCAGAATAGAGCGTCACTCCGGCGCGGACCGGCTGCTGATCAGCCGGCGGAACGCCTCCAGGCGCTCGCGCGTGGAGTGCCCGGCGGCCACCCAGTCGTCGAGGCGGCAACCGGCATCGGCCGAGAGGTGCTCGCACCCGGGCGGGCACTGGTTGGCGCCGTCCTCCAGATCGGGGAACGCCCACAACAGGTCGTCGGGCGTGACGTGCGCGAGCCCGAACGAACGCACGCCCGGGGTGTCGATCACCCAGCCGTCGTCGTCGGGCAGGCGCAGCGCGACAGCCGAGCTCGACGTGTGGCGCCCCATGCCCACCGCGCTGACCACGCCCGTCGCGCGGCGCGCGTCCGGCACGAGCCGGTTGATCAGCGTCGACTTGCCCACCCCGGAGTGCCCGACGAACACTGATATCTGCCCGGTCAGCCGTGCCAACAGGTCGGCGAGGTCGCTGCCGCGGTGCGTCACCACCGCGGCGAGGTCGAGCTGGTCGTAACGCGCGAGGACGTCGTCGGGCCCGGCGAGGTCGGACTTCGTCAGGCACAGCAACGGCTCCATGCCCGCCGCGAGAGCGGCCACGACGCAGCGGTCGATCAGCCCGTATCGCGGCGGCGGATCGTCCAGTGACGTGACGATCACCAGCTGGTCGGCGTTGGCGACGATAACGCGTTCCTGCGGATCGTTGTCGTCGGCCGTACGCCGCAGTACGGTCTCGCGTTCGCGCAGCCGGACGATGCGCCCGAGGGCGTCCGGGCCACCGGACAGATCGCCGACGACGTCGACTCGATCGCCGACGGCAAGGCCCTTGCGTCCGAGCTCGCGGGCTCGCATGGCGGTGATCGCGACGTCGCCGACCAACACGCCGTAGCGGCCCCGGTCGACGGCGAACACCATGCCCTCGGCGGCATCGACATGCTCGGGCCGCTGCTTCGAGCGTGGACGGGTTCCCCTGCCTGGCCGAACGCGGACGTCGTCCTCGTCGAGCCTGCTGACATCCCGTGCCACTGGCGACCTACGAGTCGAGCATCCGCGACCACATACCCGCGAAGTCGGGCAGCGTCTTGCCGGTCGTCTCGATGTCGTCGATCTGCACGCCGTCGACCGCAAGGCCGATGACCGCGCCGGCCGTGGCCATCCGATGATCCGCGTAGGCCTGCCAGACACCGCCGTGCAGCCGCTGCGGCGTGATGTGCAGCCCGTCTGGTGAGTCAGAGGCAGCACCGCCCAGGCGATTGATCTCGGTGCTGAGCGCGGTCAGCCGGTCGGTCTCGTGGCCACGCGTGTGCGCAAGGCCGGTAAGCCGCGACGGCCCGTCGGCCAGCGCCGCGAGCGCGGCGATCACGGTCGCCAGTTCCGGGAAGTCGCGCAGGTCGGCGTCGATGCCGGTGATCGTCCCGGTGCCGCGGACGGTCAGCTCGGACTCGTCCTGCACCACCTCGGCGCCCATGCGGACGAGCAGATCGCGCAGCTCGTCACCCGCCTGGGTCGTGGTGGCCGGCCAGCCCGGCACGTTGACCTCGCCACCCGTCACCAGCGCAGCCGCGAGGAACGGCGCCGCGTTGGACAGGTCCGGTTCGATGACGACGTCGTGGGCGTGGATGGACGCGGGCGCGACCTGCCACGAGGTCGGCGTCGGCGAGACGACCTCGACGCCGGCGCGGCGCAGCCCGTCGATCGTCATCTCGATGTGCGGCTGCGAGACGGCCGCGTCGGCGCCGGAGTGAATGACCTCGATTCCCTTGTCGTACCGGGAGCCGGCGAGCAGCAGTCCCGAGACGAACTGCGACGAGATGGACCCATCGATCTCGACCGTGCCGCCCGGCACCGATCCCGTGCCACGCACCGTGAACGGCAGCCGAGCGCGCCCTGCGTCCTCGACGATCACTCCGGCCTGGCGCAATGCTTCGATAAGCGTCCACATCGGTCGTTCTCGGGCACGCTCGTCGCCGTCCAGGGTGACCGGCCCGCGCGCGAGCGCGGCCATCGGAGGCACGAAGCGCATGACCGTGCCCGCCAGCCCCGTGTCGATGACGCCGCCGTGCATCGGCCCGGGCGTCACCTGCCAGTCGCCGTTCACGTCGTCGATGGCGATGCCGAGCGTGCGCAGGGCCTCAGCCATCAGCTCGGTGTCGCGGGCCTGAAGCGGGCGCACGATGCGTGACGGACCGTCGGACAGGGCGGCGAGGATGAGCGCCCGGTTGGTCAGCGACTTCGACCCGGGCAGTTCGACCCGTGCGCGCACGGGTTTGCGCGCGCGCGGCGCTGGCCAGTGCCCGGGTCCGGACGTCACGTGCACAGTGTGCCCGATGATCGCAAGGCAGACCTTCGGGTTACGTCCTGAGGTAGGACGCGCCGTTGACGTCGACGATGGTGCCCGTCGTGAACTCCGACCCCGGCGACGCGAGGAAGACGACGACCCGGGCAACCTCGTCCGGCGTCGCCGCCCGCCGCAGCGGGCTCTGGGCGCGGATCGACTCGCCGGTCGGGCCGTCCAGCAGGGCCGCGGCCATGTCGGTCGCGACGAATCCGGGCGCCACAGTCGTGACGTAGATGCCGTGCGGCGCGAGTTCCTGAGCCAGGGATTGCCCGAGGCTGTTGAGGCCGGCTTTGCTCGCCCCGTACGCGGTGTGCCACGGTTCGCCCCGGAATGCACCCCGTGACGAGACGTTCACGATGCGGCCGCCCCCGTTCGCGACCATGTGTGGCACGACCTCGTGGATCAGGTTCGCCGGACCGATCAGGTTCGTGTTGATCGTCTGTCGCCAACTGTCGCGCCACTGCGCATAGCTGGTCGAGAGCACCGGGTGCGCCTCGTAGACGGCCGCGTTGTTGATGAGCACGTCAATTCGCCCATAGGCCGCGATGACCTGCCGCACGAGCGACTCGACGGCGTCCGGATCCGCAAGATCCGCTGCCACTGCCCGGTGCCCTTGGCCAGCCAGCTCGGCGAGCGTCGCCTTCGCTGCGGAATCGTTGGATGCGTAGTGGACGACCACTTTCGCGTCCTGCTCTGCGAACCGCTGCGCAATTGCGCGGCCGATCCCGCGCGATGCACCGGTCACCAACACCACCCGTTCGTCAGCCGCCATGGCGTACAGCCTGACGTACGGCTCGCTACGCGACGCTGCTTACCCGACGATCGTGCGGTGCCTCGGTTGCGGGTAGGCGTCGATCGCCGAGCCAGTACAGGCCGGTCACGACGAGCAGGACGGCCACGACGGTGACGGCGTTCACCACGACCCGGCCGTAGCCGTGGGTGGTGACGTCGACGAACGGGTACGGGTACCACTTGGTGATCGCGCCGTAGATCAGGATGTAGATCGCCCAGGCGACCGGCCACAAGATGGCCAGGGTGATCGTCCGGACCTCGATGCGGCGGCGGGGACCGAACACCAGCCAGCCGAGCACCATCATGATCGGCACGATGTAGTGGAAGACGTCGTTGGTGCTCGTCTGCTGCCAGCCGTGCGGTTCGTGGATCTTCGCCAGGACGGTCGAGTACACGATGCCGGTGACCGTGATGCCGAACAGCGCCGCGAGCCGCACCGCGCGCCAGACCGGCCCGTCCCGGTCTGGGTTGCGCGCGAGCTGGGCCGCGGTCACGCTGCTCAGGATGTTGCTCTGGATGGTGAAGAAGCTCAGCACCCGCAGAATGCGATTGCCCATCGGCGTCCCGGCCAGCGTTCCGACCGCGTGACCCGGCGGCGTGGCGCTGACCCTTACCGCGATCCAGAGCTGCACGACAAGCCCCGCCGCGACGAGCAGTGCGATCACCGCGTTCCAGCCACGCGCCAGCCGAGTACTCATCGTGACCGGGACTGTACTAAAGCTCGAGGCGCTCCTGGGGATGCAGCGTCGCGGGGTCCACCGGCTCGATCAGCTCGGGTCCGTTGTTGTGGACGCTGCCCACGGCCGACGAGACGACGTACGGGTCGAGGCGGGCTTCGGGGATCTGGTCCAGCAGCCGACGCGCGGTCGCCGCGTCGTCGCTCGAGCAGTCCAGCCACTGCTCGTGCAGCGCCGACGGGACGATGACGGGATTGCGATCGTGGATGATGCCGAGCAGGTCGGTGGCCTGCTGGGTGATGATCGTGCAGGTCCACAGCCACCGGTTCGGGTCGTCGTCGGCCAAGGCGGGATCTCGCCACAGCTCGTACAGCCCGGCCATCGCGAGCACCCGGCCACCCTGGTCGTGCAGGAAGTACGGCACCTTGCCCTCGTCGGTCTTCTGCCACTCGTAGTACCCGAGCGCCGGCAACAGGCAGCGGCGACGGGCGGCCGCCGTCTTGAAGGCGGGCTTCTCGGTCACCGTCTCGATCCGCGCGTTGATCATCTTTGCGCCGCCCTTGCGGTCCTTGGACCAGTTGGGCACGAGGCCCCATCGCACCGTCCGCAGTTGCCGGACCGGCTCGGCGACCTCGCCGTGATCGCGCGGGACCCTCTTGACGATCACGCGCACCGGATCGGTGGGGGCGACGTTCCACGACGGGGGAAGGTCGTCACCGACGACGTCCTCGACGTCGAACTCCTCGGTCATGTCCTGCGTCGAGGCGACATTGACGTAGCGACCACACATGGCACCAGTGTGCCGTGATGCTCCGCCGCGACGCACGAAGTCAGGCCCGACCTGGACGGTCGGGCCTGACTTCGTGTCCCGCTAGCTGCTCTCTGCCGTGGCCAGGTCGAGCTGTGCCGGATGCATCGCCGTGGCGGCGACGACCTTGGCGAGTTCGCTCTTGCGGACGAGGCGGAGCGTCACCGGGACGGCGGACAAGCCGATCAAGCCACACACCAGCAATGCCCACTGGAAGCCGCCGGTCAGAGCCGCCGATGGGGCGCTGCCTTGGCGTAGCAGCGTCTCGGCGTGGCTGGCGGCGATGGTCGACGCGACGGCAACGCCGATCGCGCCGCCGAGCTGCTGGGACGTGTTCAGCAATCCCGACGCGAGCCCGGCGTCGCGTTCGCCGACCCCGGCCAGGGCGGCGATCGACACCGGGATGAACGCGAACGCCGTACCGATTCCGGTGATGAAGAACGGCCCGGCGAGGTCGGCCCAGAAGTTGCCGTGCACCGGCACCTGGGTGGCCCAGAGGATGCCACCGCCGATCAGCGCCATCCCGAAGGCCATGACGAGCTTGGCCGAGCCACGCGTCACGAGCATCTGCGAGAGCCCCGCGAAGGCGACCGACGTGATCGACGTGGCCAGCCAGGCGACGCCGGTCTGCAGTGCCGAGTAGCCGAGCACCTGCTGCATGTACAGCGTGCCGATGAAGATGAACGCGAAGAAGCTTGCGCCCAGCAAGAAGCTGACGGCATTCGCGCCCGCGAGCGTCTTGAGGCCGAAGATGCGTAGCGGCATCAGCGGGGCCTGGACGCGGGTTTCGATCACGAGGAACGCGATGAGCAGCGCGGCGGATACCGCGAGGAGCGTCACCGTCCGGCCGGAGGCCCAGCCCACCTGCGGCGCGTTCGAGATCGTGTAGACCAGCAACAGGAGCCCGCCGGTCACCGTGCTCGCGCCGAAGGGGTCATAGCGCCGGCGCTCGGTTTCGAGTCGGCTCTCGGGCACGACCCGCGGTGCCAGGATCATCATGGCCGCGCCGATCGGCACGTTGAGGTAGAAGATGTACTCCCAGCCGGCGTAGCGGGTGAGCAGGCCTCCGGCGATCAGCCCGAATGTCGCGCCGCCGGCGCCGATGCCACCCCACAGGCCGAGCGCCTTGTTGCGCTCCGCACCCTCCTCGAACATGTTCATGACGATCGATAGCGCCGCCGGCAGGATGAGCGCGGCGCCGAGTCCTTGCAGGCCCCGCATCGCGATGAGGAACCCGTCGGTCGTTGCGAGCGCGCCGGCCAGCGATGCGCCCGTGAACACGCCCAGCCCGATCATGAGGATGCGACGGCGTCCGAGCAGATCCGCTGCACGACCGCCGAGTAGCAGGAAGCCGCCGAAGGTGATCCCGTACGCGGTGACGACCCACTGCAGGTTCGACTCGGAGAAGTGCAGCTCCCGGCCGATTGTCGGCAGGGCGACGTTGACGATCGTGAGGTCGACGATCGTCATGAAGAACGAGACGGCTAGCAACGCGAAGGCGCGCCACCGGTTGACTGCGGACATGAGCTATCTCCTTGGACGTGTTACGGGGCCGGGCTGAGGCCGGCCGCTGTGAGCAGGTAGGCCCGGTGATCGAGGCCCGGGTCGGTGGCGAGGTCGACGATTGCCTTGCCGACCTGCTCCGGGGTGAGGATCGGGCCGGAGCGCTCGAGGGCGGTGGCGACGTCGACGCCTTGCCTGGCCGCGTAGGCAGCGACTGCGGTCGCGCCCAGGTCGGTCTCCGGAGTCAGTTGCGGGAGCACGGCGGCGAACCTGATGCCGAGCGCGTTTCGCTCGGACTCGTCCGCGGCATAGGACGTGACGAATCGGATGGCGGCCTTGGCCCCGGCATATCCGCCGCTGAGGGGCGAACCGCCTATCGCGGCTCCGCTGGAGAACGCGATGACGGCGCCGCCCGGGGCGAGCGGGCGCAGCAACGCCTCGCGCGTCCAGTGGAATACGTGCTGGACGTCGACCTCCCAGTTGCGGCTGAACGTCTGCCAGGTGTGGTGGTGAATCGGCCGGGCCAGCGGGCTTGCCCCGGCGTTGAGCACCAGCGTGCGTGGCTGGTACGCGTCGATGAGCTGACCGGCGACGACGGGATCGGCCGCGTCCGCGACGACGGGTGTGAAGGTGTCGCCGAGCTGGGCACGCACCTCCTCGAGCCGGCCGCGGTCGCGGGCGACGCCGATGACGTTCGTGCCGGCCTGCGACAGCGCGATGGCGACGGCCCGGCCGAAACCCCTGCTGGCGCCGGTGACGATTGCGGTGGTTGCCGATACTCCTTGCGTAGACATCCGGAGCTCCTGGATCTGTCGGTGATGATCGGGCCGTTCACCTGTATTGATCCGGCGGTGCGCGAAAACTCATCGCGTCCGGCCGATGAGTTTCTTGCCGAGATCGGATCTGTACAGGTGAGGGCATGCGCGCAAGATGCAGCACGGGAAACCGACAGGGAGTGGCAGATGCCGACCAGCGAGGAGTTCGCGCGCCTCAGTGACGCGTTCCGGCCTGAGCTACTGGCTCACTGCTACCGCATGCTCGGCTCGGTGCACGATGCCGAGGACCAGGTGCAGGAAACGCTCGTGCGCGCCTGGCGGTCCTACGGGGAGTTCGAGGGCCGCGCATCGCTGCGCACCTGGTTGTACCGGATCGCGACCAACGCCTGCCTGCGCGCGCTCGAGAACCGCGGCCGCCGTCCGCTGCCGTCCGGCCTCGGCGGACCGCGCGATGACCCCGCCGCGCCACCGGACGGACCGACGTCGGAGGTCGCGTGGTTGCAGCCCATTCCGGACGCGATGTTCGTCCCCGAAGCCGCCGATCCCGCGGCGACCGTGGCGTCACGCCAGAGCATGCGGCTGGCGCTGGTCGCCGCCTTGCAGTACCTGCCTCCGCGGCAACGCGCCGTTCTGCTCCTGCGCGACGTGTTGCGCTGGCGAGCAGCCGAGGTCGCCGAGATGTTGGACACGACGACCGCTGCCGTCAACAGCACTCTGCAACGCGCTCGAGCCCAACTCGAACAGGTCGCGCCTGCCGAGGACGACGTCTACGAGCCGTCCGATCCGCAACAGCGCGCCCTGCTCGACCGGTACGCCACCGCGTTCGAGAACGCCGACGTCCCGGGACTCATGGAACTGCTGCGCGCCGACGCCGTGTTCGAGATGCCGCCGCAGCCGATGTGGTTCGCCGGCCGGGAGCGGATCGGGCGCTTCCTCGCGACCTGGGTGCTCCGGCCCGGCAAGTTCCGATTCGTCGCCGCGGCAGCGAACGGCCAGCCCACGCTTGCTGCATACCTGCTGGAGGACGACGGCAAGTACCACGCCCATGCCGTGCAGGTGCTCACCTTCGCCGGAGCGTCCATCGCGCACGTCGTCTCGTTCAACGACGCGGACCTGCTTCCGACGTTCCGTCTTCCGCCCGTCCTACCCGACGCCCGGTTCGCACCGCGATGACAGGCGCCGCCGCCCAGGTGCCACCGCCGGCCGGCGGGGTCGAACTGCTGCAACGTGCGATCCGCTATGCGCTGCGTGCGGCGCACGCCGTTACGCCCGAGTGCCTGTCCCGGCCGACGCCGTGCCAGGGCTGGGATCTGCGCATGCTGCTCCGGCACGTCTGCGAGTCCGTCGCTGCCCTGCAAGAGGGCCTCGACACCGGACGCGTGGCCCTCTGTCCCGGGTCTGATGACGAGGCGGCCGCTGACCCGACCGCGACCTTCCGCGCGCGTGCCAGCCGGCTGCTGGACGCCTGGACCAACGCGGCCCGCCACGGGCGGGACATCGACATCGCCGATCAGCAACTCGCCGACACCGTCATGGCAGGCGCGGGAGCCCTCGAGATTGCCGTGCACGGATGGGACATCTCGCAGACCTGCGGCCATCAACAGCCGATCCCATTAGACCTGGCCGTCGAGCTACTCGCGATCGCTTCGCTGCTCGTGCCGGAAACCAACCGGCACCCGCTGTTCGCTGCACCGGTCGCGGTGCCACCGACGGCCGAGCCCGGTGAACGGCTCCTCGCATTCCTCGGACGCGACGTCGGCGGCGCAAAGACCGGAGCTGGCGGTAGTGCCGCGGGCTAGTGTCCCGCGTCTGGAATCCGTCGCGATATGGGGTGATCCAGGTGGACCGCCAGACTGCGCCAACCAGCGAGGAGCCGATACCGGGGTTGTATCGGCGACAACGACAACGTAGCGAGGTGCCGCCTGGGCGCCGCAGATTGTGACAGGGATTCCTGACGCTGGACGCTAGTGTCCCTGGTCATGCGGATCAGTCGCCTCATTTCCGTTTGTGCCGCCGGGTGCGCCGTGACCCTGTTCGCGGGTTGCACCTCTTCGTCCAAGTCACCCTCGACGGCCAGCGCGAGCTCGACAGCGCCGTCGAGCAGTTCCGCCGCGTCGTCGAGCAGCAGTTCGGCAGCGTCGTCGTCGGCGGCCCCTGCCTCGCTGGCACAGCTGAAGAAGATCGTGCTGCAACCTGCGGATCTGCCTGCCGGCTGGAAGGGCACACCTGCTTCCCCGGACAACGCCGATGACGCTGCATACCAGGCGGCGTTGGCGAAGTGCGTCGGTGTGCGCAACACCGACCCGGACAAGGTCGCCGATGCAAACTCCTCGGACTTCGCTCTCGGCGATGCCAGCATTTCCTCCTCCGCGAGCAGCTATCGGTCACAGAGCGACCTGGATGCCGATATCGCTCTGGTGCACAGTGCCAAGCTCGGGCCTTGCTTCGACCGCCAGGCGAAGGAGCTGTTTGCGAAATCGCTTCCCGCGGGCACGACCGTCGATTCGGTGTCGAGCAAGTTCACGTCGGGGTCTGCTGGCGGCCCGTCCAATGTCGTCGGGTCCGGTGGCACGACGGTCAAGCTCACTGCGGGTGGCCAGCACGTCGTGCTCTACCTGACGGTCGCGTTCATCACCGGCCCGCTGATCGAGGCTGAGGTCGATACCCAGAACGTCGGCAAGCCAGTCCCCGCGTCCCTGGTGAAAGCGGTAGTCAGCGCGGTGGCCAATCGCGCTGCAAAGGCGTAGCTCCATAAGCTGCCGTGCATGGCGCGCATCGAGATCGACACCCCGAGTGGCACCGCCTGGGCCGACGTCGAGCGGCCGCCCGGCAAGCCGGTCGCGGCGATGGTCATCGGGCACGGCGCGGGCGGGGGAGTCGAGGCGCCCGACGTCCTGGCCGCACGCAACGCCGCCCTGGCCGCGGGGTACGTCGTCGCGCGGATCACGCAGCCCTACCGCGTGGCGGGACGCCGCTCGCCCGCCCCCGCCGCCCGTCTGGACGAGGCCTGGCTCGCCGCCACGGCGGCGCTCAGCGACGAGCTCGGTCCGCTACCGACCGTCCACTGTGGACGGTCGAGCGGTGCTCGCGTGGCGTGCCGGACGGCCGCCGAAACGGGCGCCGCAGCGGTGATTGCCCTGGCGTTTCCGGAGCATCCGCCGGGCAAGCCCGAGCGCAGCCGGCTCGACGAGCTGGCCATGCCGACCGTCCCCGTGCTCGTCGTGCAGGGCGACCGCGACCCGTTCGGTATGCCACCGCAGGCTCCGGGACGGCGGGTCGTGGTCGTCGAGGGCGGTGATCACTCGCTGCGCCGCGGCCGGGCCGTCATCGAGGCCGCCGTGACCGAGTTCCTAGCCGAGCACGTCGCGCAGCGGCGGTAGGCCGGCGTCCTTGGCCGAGAGCAGCGCGCGGTCGACCGGGATCGGCCAGACGATGCCGAGGTCGGGATCCAGCGGGTTGACCGCCACTCCGGACATGCCCGGCACCCACTCCGCGTCGAAGCAGTAGAGGTACTGGCTGACGCCCGGGCTGACCGACTGGAAGCCGTTGCACACACCGGGCGGTACGAGCACCTGCGTCCCCTTGACCAGCGGCACCGTCACGACCTTGCTGCGGCTGGGCGAATCCGGGCGGGTGTCGACGTAGGCGCCGTACGCCTCGCCGTGCACGACCGCGACGAGCTTGGTCATCGCCTCGCCGTGCAGGCCACGGATCGCGCCCTGGCTGGTCTCGGTGACGTTCACCTGCAACCACGGGCCGAGCGACGCAACGCCCGCCTCGGCGAACGCGCTGAGCCGAAACAGTTCCCGGATCGTGCCCCGCTCGTCGGTGACCTGCTTCATCCGGACGATCAGCAGCCCGTCGATGTCGGTGGTCTCTGCGCGAAACGGGATGACGTCGGCCATGGCACCGGATGCTCTCACGTGGCGATCGGGGCCAGCACGGCCGAGGTCAACCGGGCCAGGTCGGACGGGGTGAGCTCGACCTGCAGGCCGCGCTTGCCGGCCGAGACGAAGACGGTCGGATACCGGCTCGCGGATTCGTCGATCACCACCGGAAGGCGCGTCTTCTGCGCCAGCGGCGAGATGCCGCCGACGACGTACCCGGTGGCCCGCGCCGCGGCCGCCGGTTCGGCCATTGCGGCCCGCTTCGCGCCGACCGCGACGGCCAGCGCCTTGAGGTCGAGCCGCCCGGCCACCGGCACCACCGCGCACACCAGCCGCCCGTCCACCGACGCGATCAGTGTCTTGAACAGGCGCTCCGGCGCGACGCCCAGAGCGGTGGCTGCCTCCTCGCCGAACGCGTCCGAGCGAGGGTCGTGCGGGTACGGGTGCAGCGTGTGGGAGACCTTCTCCCGGGCAAGCAACGCGGTCGCCGGGGTTCCTTTCGCCACGGCGGCAATGTACTGGCGGGCCACCTGCCGGGGAATGGCATGGCCCCCCTCGCCTGTTCAGTCCCCGAGAAGCAGCGAGAGGGACAGTAAATGAGTGTGCTCAGCGCATACGAGCCGTCGACACGGACTCTGCGGGGATGGCCCGTACGCCGCGCCGGCGAGTCGGCCGCAACGGTCCGCAGTCTGCCGGAGTCCGCGACGGCCGTATCCTCCGTAGAGCGGATCGATCAGGATCCGGCCGGAAGGAGCCACGTGGTTCACGAAGAGACGGTCGAGGAACGGCGGGCGCGCTTCGAGCGCGATGCCCTCCCGTTCGTCGATCAGCTCTACGCTGCCGCGATGCGGATGACCCGCAACCCTGCCGATGCCGAGGATCTCGTCCAGGAGACTTTCGTCAAGGCGTTCGCCGCCTTCCACCAGTTCACCGAGGGCACCAACCTCAAGGCCTGGCTCTACCGCATCCTGACCAACACGTTCATCAACACGTACCGCAAGAAGCAGCGTCAGCCGCAGGAATCCAACTCCGAGAGCGTCGAGGACTGGCAGCTCGCCAGGGCCGAGTCCCACACCTCGAACGGGTTGCGCTCGGCGGAGATGGACGCGCTCGACCACCTGCCGGACTCCGACGTGAAGGCGGCCCTGCAGGCCCTGCCCGAGGATTTCCGGCTCGCCGTCTACCTCGCCGACGTCGAGGGCTTTGCCTACAAGGAGATCGCCGACATCATGGGAACGCCGATCGGGACGGTGATGTCTCGTTTGCACCGGGGCCGGCGCCAGTTGCAGCGCCTGCTGGGCGACTACGCTCGCGAACGAGGCCTCATTCCGGCGGGGTCCCAGGCGGCAGCAGGGGGTGAGTCGTGATGGGTGGCCTCGGATTCGGGCCGGGCGGCGTGGATTGCGACGACGTCCTCAAGGACGTCTTCCTGTACCTCGACGACGAGTCCGACCCGCAGATACGTAACCGGATCCGCCAGCACCTGGACGGTTGTGCCCCGTGCCTGCGCCAGTTCGGCCTCGAGCAGGACGTGAAGTCGCTGGTCGCCCGTTGCTGCGGCGGCGACATCGCTCCGGAGAGCCTGCGCGTGCGTATCCGGGTCCGCCTCTCCGAGGTGACCGTGGAGGCCGCGCACAGCGAGTACCGGCCGTCCTGACCCGACGTCTCAGCGAGGCGGCGGTTTCAGCCCGGGCCAGCGTTCGAGCATCCTCATGCGCATCGCCGCGGTGAGCGAGCCGAGTTCCGCGTACTCGGGATGGCTGCTGGTGAGGCCTGCCACGACGCCGAGTCGGTAGACGAGCCGCTCGCGAGCGCTCACGGTGCCCCACCGCCAGTCGGTGTCGGCCATCCGCGCGAAGTGGTCGGTCGCGTCGCGCTCGGCGCGTTCGACGAGCGCATCTCCGCGCAGCAACCAGCCGATGCACGCATCGGTGACGTCTGTCCGCAGTTCGTCGCCGGTCGCGGTTCGCCACGCGGCCTGATATGCCTGCTCTGCCCGCAGCAGCAGTGGCTCGGGCGTCGACGTGACACACCAGCAGGTCGGGAAGCCGATACGCAGGTACGCGAGTTCGACGAGCCCGTCGCCGATCGCGGCTTGCTCGAAGTCGACGAACCGAACGCCGTCGCGAGTGTGCAGTGCGTTGTCGGGGCAGGGATCACCATGCAGCAGGCATCCTTCGGTGATCGCGGTCGGCCGGCTGACCACATCGTCAAGCTGACCGGTGACGCGTGGCGTCACCCGAATCTGGAGCGTCTCGGCCAGCGCCACAAAGGCGCCGACATCAGCGCCGGTCGGACCGGACCACGTGGGTAACGCGCTCGATTCGACGTGCCGGCCGAGTGCGTGCAAGCGCGCCAGCGCGGCGGCGTAGTCGATTTGCCAGCCCTCGGCCGGACGCTCATGCGCCAGGCGTTCCAGGACGAGCGTTGCTGTGTCCGGGTCGGTGGCGAGCAACCTGGGCGCGACTGGCAGTTCACGGTCAGCCCGGCCCGCGAGCCGCAGCGCCGCGACCTCGCGGGCATAGCGCTGCGCAGCGTCGGGCCGGCTCCTCGACCGGGCTGACAGTCTTGCCAGGCCAATGTCATCAGCCGCCGCTCGCGACGAGCGGGGGTTTAGCAACGCGCCTTAGGCTGGCGGTTGATGTCAGCGCTCTCCGATCTGCTTGCCGCACGCACCTCGCTCGACGACGCCCAGGTCAGCCACGTGCAGCGTCTCGTCGGCGAGTGGCAGCTCATCGCCGACCTGTCCTTCTCCGATCTGCTGGTGTGGGCGCCGGGCGCGGACGGCTCGTTCCTGTGCGTCGCGCAGTGCCGTCCCACCACCGGTCCCACCGCCTATGTACACGACCAGGTCGGCGTCGTCATCCGCGGCGGACGCGCGACGCCGATGCGCGTCGCGCTCACCGAAGGCAGGATCTACCGCGAGGCCGACCCGGACTGGGACGGCGACCTGCCGATCCGGCGCGAGGCGATCCCGGTGCGGCTGGGTGGCTCGGTGATCGCCGTGCTCGGCCGCGACAGCAACCTGGCCAGCGTTCGCAGCCCGAGCCAGCTCGAGCTCGTCTACCTGCAAAGTGCCGCCGATCTCGCGTCGATGGTCGCCGACGGCACGTTCCCCGCCCAGGAGTCGAACGCCGAGGAGGGTGCCGGCCCGCGCGTCGGCGACGGGCTGCTTCGCGTCGAGCGCGACGGGACGATCCTGTACGCGAGCCCCAATGCCCTGTCCGCGTTCCGCCGCCTCGGCGTCACCGGGAACGTGCTCGGCGAACCGATCGACATGCTGACCAGCACGATCGCCGACGACCCGTTCGACGCGAGCGATCTGGCCGGGGCCGTGCAGGCGGCGATCGCGGGAGGCAATCCCACCGGCCTGGAGGTCGACGGCGGCGGAGCGACGGTGGCATTCCGAGCCCTTCCGTTGCACCCGCGAGGCGAGGTGCTCGGCGCGCTGATCCTCATGCACGACGTGACCGAGGTGCGACGGCGCGACCGGCAGATCATGAGCAAGGACGCGACGATCCGCGAGATCCACCACCGGGTCAAGAACACCCTGCAGACGGTCGCCGCACTGCTGCGGCTGCAGGCGCGCCGGGTGGCCCAGCCGGAGGCGCGCTACGCGCTGGAGGAGTCGATGCGGCGGATCAGCTCGATCGCGCTCGTGCACGACACGCTGTCGGTGTCGATCGACGAGGAGGTTCCGTTCGACGAGATCGTCGACCGCCTGCTCGAGATGCTGGCCGACGTGACCGGATCGTCGGGCAGGCTGCGGCTGCGCCGTACCGGGACGTTCGGTGAGTTGCCCGCCGAGATCGCGACGGCGTTGGTGCTCGTGCTGACCGAGCTGATCCAGAACGCGGTCGAGCACGCGTTCCCGGATCGCGGTGTGGACGGGCGGCAAGGATGCGTGGAGGTCGGGGCCCGCCGGGCGCGAGGCCAGCTGACCGTCACGGTCACCGACGACGGAGTAGGGCTGCCACCAGATTTCACGCCGGACAAGGGTGATCGGCTCGGCTTGCAGATCGTCCGGACGCTCGTCTCGGCCGAGCTCGCCGGGTCGCTGGATCTGCGCTCGCGCAACGACGGAACGAGTGGCGCGCAGGCTCAGGTGACGGTATCGCTCAGACGGCCGGCTGCGGCCGCGAACTGATGACAGCGAGCTTGGGCTGGGCAGGACGCGCCGGCGATCAGGCCCATCCTGCCTGGCTCAGGCCGTCCTGGCCCGGGCGCGCGCTTTGCGGCGCTTGAGCGCCCTGCGTTCGTCCTCGGACAGACCGCCCCATACGCCTGCGTCCTGACCGCTTTCCAGCGCCCAGCCGAGGCATTCTCCGATTACCGGGCAACGCCGGCAGACGGCTTTGGCATGCTCGATTTGCAGCAACGCGGGCCCCGTGTTCCCAATCGGGAAGAACAGCTCTGGGTCCTCGTCACGGCAGATCGCGCGGTGACGCCAATCCATTGGTCGATCTCTCCTCTGACTCGTGACACGAAAGGGCACCGTCGCCCAACCGTGCTTGTGAAGCCTTTCACGAGCTAGCTCGCAGTTCAAGGAATCTTTCTCTATGCGGGCGAGGTCACGCCAGAGCGCGTTTCGTGCACGCGCGGGCGCACACAGCCACTCCTGGATTCCCAGGCCGCTATCAAGCCTTGCCCAACTCTCGTCAACCGGCAAGCGCAGACTCGCCGCAACTTCTCAGATCCACACGTCGAAGCCCACATATGCGGGCGAAGCGCCACTAAATTACCAGGCTCACGGCGTTCGGTACCGACCAGAACTGCATTTTCTCGCGCGGTTCGAGCAGGTCGCCGTCGACCTGCACCAGGATCGGCTCGTCGGATCGCACCACGAATCCAGGCAGATCGTGCTCGAGCAGCACCCCCCAGCCGCCGGGGTGCGGGTTCTTGCGAGCCATCTGCGCGGCGCTGTAGACGACGCTGAGAACGCCCATCCGGCTGCGCGCGTAGAGGTCCAGGCCGGTGTCGAACGAGGCCTGCGGGGTCGGCCGCAGTGGCCGGTTGCCGACGAACGTCCACGGGTCGCAGTTGGCCACGATCGCGTAGAACAGCCGGTCGATGACCGTGCCGTCGGGCAGCTCGACGTGCAGCTTCGGGTGGCGGCGATCCGAGGCCAGGAACTCGCGGACGGTGACCCTGGCGTACAGCCCGTGCGTCGAACGCGTGCCGCGGCGGCGGCGCTTCTCGACGGCGGCAACGACCGTCGCGTCGAACCCGACGCCCGCGGCGAACGTGAACCAGCGGTCCTCGATCCGGCCCAGACTGATCGGGCGGCGCCGGCCGTGGCGCAGGGCGTCGAGCAGCACCCCGGTCGCTTCGATCGGGTCGTTGGGCAGGCCGAGGGCCCGCGCGAAGACGTTCGTCGAGCCGGCCGGAACGACGCCCAGCGCCGGCACGTGTTCGCGCACGCCGTCGGTGAGCAGGCCGTTGACCACCTCGTTCACCGTGCCGTCGCCGCCGAGCGCGACGACCAGGTCGACGCCGTCGCGCATCGCGCGGCAGGCAAGCGCGGCGGCGTGGCCGCGATTGGCGGTCTCCTCGACCTCGAGGTCGGCCGAACTGCCCAGCGCGTGCGCCAGCACGTCGCGCTGCCGTTCGGACGTGGCCGTGGCTCGCGGGTTGACGACTACGAGCACGCGCACGCCGCGCAGCGTACCTGTGAGTAGCCGTGGATAGGCTGGCACGGATGACCGTGCACCCCGGCGACGCGCCGATCCCCACCCAGCTGCGGGCAGCCTCGGCTGTCGTCGCCGTGCAGGGTCTCGCCCTGTTCGGCGCGGCGGCGGTGCTGGTCGTCAAGACGATCGCGGGCCATCCCGACGACGTGCTGCGGGCGCTGCTGGGCGCGGCAATGGCGCTGCTCGGCGCCGTGATTCTCGTCTCGTGCGCGCGGGGGCTGCTGGCGCAGCGTCCGGCGGCCCGCACGCCGGTCGTGGTGCTCGAGCTGCTGGCTCTGCCGGTGAGTTACAGCCTGGCCTTCCAGGCCGGCCTGCTGGCTTACGGCGTGCCGATCATGTTCAGCGCGCTCGCTGTTCTCTACCTGCTGTTCACGCCGGCCGCACGGGCTGTGCTCGATCGCGACGCCGAGCACTGATTCATCGGGTAGTCGTCGATGCGCGCCGTTTGGTGACAGCGATGACGAGTTCCGGACCGCCACTCGACACGTGAACCTCGTCGGCGAGTGCGCACAGCACGGTCCATCCGAAGCCCCCGCGATCGGGCGTCGCGTCCGGCTCGGCAGGGACGCTCATGCTGAGCTCCAGGTAGTCCGTGCGCAGCGCGAATCGCGCGGTGATCGAGGTGTCCGGTCCCGCGTGTGGCAGCAGCAACGCGCAGGCCTCGTCGACGGCGAGGCGCAGATCCTCGATCTCGTCCAGCGTGAGGTCGCATCGGGCCGCCAGCCCCGCGGTCACGCTGCGCACGACGGCCACGAACGTGGCGTCGGCGGGGACGCGCAGCTCGACGTCGCTCGTCACGACTCCACCGCCGGATTCGGCACGTTCCACCGCTCGATCACCGCCGCGCCATGCTCGGCGCCCAGCACGGACGGCGCCGCCGTGCCAAGCGCGAACCGCCCGCCGGCGAGCGCGGGCAGGCCGATCCAGCGAGCGCCGACGACGCGGCTGATGTGCCCGTGCGCGACGAGGATGACCGGCCCCTCGGCGAGGTACGGCAGCGCGCGGGCCAGCACCCGGTCGGCCCGCGCCGACACGTCAGCGGCCTGCTCGCCGCCGGGCAGCGGGTGCGTCCACAGCGACCAGCCCGGAACCTGCTTGCGGATCTGCTCGGTGGTCAGGCCCTCGTAGTCGCCGTAGTCCCATTCGGCGAGGTCGGCGTCGATGGCATCGACGGTCAGTCCGGCGAGGTCGGCCGTGTGCCGCGCCCTCTGGCGTGGACTGCTCAGGACGTAGACCGGCTGCACGTCGCGCAGCACCTCGCCCAGCGCCAGGGCCTGCGCCTCACCGTGCCGGGTCAGCGGGACGTCGGTGTGGCTGGTATGCCGCCCGGACCTGCTCCATTCGGTCTCGCCGTGCCGGATGAGCCACAGCGCGGTGCCGTCCGGCAGCGGCCCGGGCGCGACGAAGGCCGGCCCCGAATCGGAGCCGGCCTCGGTGTCGGTCGAACTGCTCACGCGGCTTTCTTGGTGTCCCAGAAGATCGTGTCGATCTCGGCGATCAGGTCGAGCAGCGCCTGGCCCTCGGCGGGATCGACCGAGCCCTTGCCGCCGGCCGCGCCGGCGGCCTTGGTCGCCCGGTTGAACAGGTCGTGCAGCTCCGGGTACTTCTCGAAGTGCGGCGGCTTGAAGTAGTCCGTCCACAGCACCCAGAGGTGATGCTTGACCAGCTCGGCACGCTGCTCCTTGATGATCAACGCCCGGGTACGGAACACAGGATCCTCGTTGCCCTGGTACTTCTCCATGATCGCCTTCACCGACTCGGCTTCGATCCGGGCCTGCGCTGGGTCATACACGCCGCACGGCAAGTCGCAGTGCGCGTACGCCGTGACCATCGGACGGAACAATGGCATCGCTAAGACCTCCTGAAAACGCGGGGTTGCACTACTCGTTGGACCCTACTCCCGGGCATTGCAGGGGCACGGCACCATGGGACGCATGCCGCTTGCTTGGCAACTGGTCCGCGTGGCCGGGCCGTCGATGGTGCCGACGCTCTACGACGGCGACATCGTTCTCGTGCGTCACGGCGCGCGCGTCCGCGACGACGACGTGGTGCTCGCGCGGTTTCGGAGCTTGCCCGATCGATTCGTCGTGAAGCGGGCGGTCCGGCCCGAGTCCGGCGGCTGGTTGCTCGGCAGCGACAACGCGGCAGCGGGCGGCGACAGTCGCAGTCATGGGGTGGCGGACGTTCTCGGCCGCGTCGTGCTGCGCTGGCCGGGCGGCCGGCGCACTCGGCTGCCCCGGCGCGTCCGCCGTGGCTCGGGTCACCTACCCGGTCGCGGCAGCGCCGTGACAGACTCAACGAACCGGTGAATCCCGGGAAGTTGATATGTGCGGCGCCGTATCCGCTGTATCCCAGCGCGGATCTATGGCCCGGCAAGGCTGGGTGACCATCAATCGACGCTGATTGTGGGGCGAGCGCAGTGCAATTCGACCCGTCCGCGCCTGTGTTCCGGGTGCACGAGGGCGGCAAGCTCACGGTGCGGAGCAAGCTGGCACTAACCGATCGCGAGTCGCTTTCGCTCGCCTACACGCCTGGTGTCGCCGAGGTCTGCCGTGCGATCGCCGACGACCCGTCACTGGCCCGCAGGTACACGTGGCGGTCCAGGCTCGTCGCCGTGGTGAGTGACGGCACCGCGGTGCTGGGTCTGGGCAATATCGGCCCGGCGGCGGCGTTGCCGGTCATGGAGGGCAAGGCGGCGCTGTTCCGCGAGTTCGCCGGCCTTGACGCGGTGCCCATCGTCCTGGACACCACGGATGCTGACGAGATCGTCCGCGTCGTCGAGCAGATCGCGCCGTCGTTCGGCGGGATCAACCTCGAAGACATCTCGGCACCGCGCTGCTTCGAGATCGAGGACCGGTTGCGCGACCGGCTGCGAATCCCCGTGTTCCACGACGATCAGCACGGCACCGCGGTGGTCGTCCTCGCGGCACTTCGCAATGCGGCGACGGTCACCGGACGCGAACTGAGCGACCTGCGGGTGGTCGTGTCCGGCGCGGGCGCGGCCGGCGTCGCGTGCACGAAGATGCTGCTGGCGGCCGGCATCGGCGACATCGCCGTGGCCGACTCGCGCGGGGTCGTCCACAGTGGACGGCCGGATCTCACGCCGGTGAAGGCGAAACTCGCCGCGATGACCAACCGGTCCGGGCTCACCGGGACGCTGTCCGGAGCACTCGTCGGCGCCGACGTGTTCCTCGGCGTGAGTGCCGGTGCCGTCGGCGAGACGTCAGTGGCCCGGATGGCGCCGGACGCGATCATCTTCGCCCTTGCCAATCCGACACCCGAGGTGCCGCCCGAAGTCGCACACAGGCATGCGGCGGTCGTGGCGACCGGTCGCAGCGACTTTCCCAATCAGATCAACAACGTGCTGGCGTTCCCTGGCATCTTCGCCGGCGCGTTCGATGCCGGCGCCCGCGCGATCACCGAGAATATGAAGCTGGCCGCCGCCGCGGCGTTGGGCGCGGTTGTCGCCGCCGAACTCGCGCCGGACAAGATCGTCCCGACACCGTTCGATCAGCGCGTCGCGCCTGCCGTGGCCGCGGCCGTAGCGAGCCAGGCCCGCAAGGACGGCGTCGTCGAGAGCGCCGAGATCGGTGTCGTCGGGTAGGTCAGGCTCAGGCGACGACGAGCTGCCGTGAGCCGACGCCTGTGCGATCGAGGCGCTCCCAGGCAAGGGCCACTCGACGAACGGCGTCGGTGAGCTCGGCCGCCGAAAGTGCGAACGGAAGCCGCAGGAACCGTTCGAGCGTTCCGTCGAGCCCGAAGCGCGAGCCCGGCACGAGCTGCACGCCGAGCTGGCCGGCGGCAAGCGTCAGCGGAGTGCACAGCGGCGCATCGAGCTCGGCCCAGATCGACAGCCCGCCTTCGGGCACCGGCACTCGCCAGCCCGGCAGCTCGACGCGCAGCGCCGCGATCAGCGCGTCGCGCTGGCCGCGCAGCTGTATGCGCCGGTCGGCGGCGATGTCATCGAGGCGATCGAGAATCGCGACGCCGACTAGCTGATCGAGCACCGAGCCCGCGAGATCGGTCGCTGCGCGTTGCACGGCGAGCCGGCGAACCAGGTCGGCGGACGCCCGGATCCAGCCGAGGCGCAGTCCGCCCCATACCGGCTTCGACAGCGACCCGAGCGTCACCACCGACGGGTCCAGCGCTGCAGTCGGCGGTAACGGACCGCCGAGGCCGAGGTCGACGAACGTCTCGTCGATGACGACTGTCGTGCCGGTGCGCCGAGCCACGCGCAACACGTCGCGCCGCTCGCGCTCACCGATCAGCGCGCCGGTCGGATTCTGGAAGTCGGGGACGAGGTATGCCAGCCGTGGGAAGGTCTGCCGCAGCGTCGCCTGCAGCTCGCCGACCGGCCAGCCGCGCTCGGCCGAGATCCCCACGGGAACGACGCGCGTGCCGTTGGCGCGCAGCGCGTCGAGCGCCCCCGGGTAGGTCGGTAGCTCGGTGAGGACGCGCTCGCCGGGGCCGACGAGCAGGCGCAGCAGCATGTCGAAGCCGTGCAGCGCGCCGTTCGTGACGAGGATCTGGTCGGGATCGGTGGGCACGCCTCGTGCGGTGAACCTCGCCGCGACGGCGCGGCGCAGTTGGGGCAACCCGAGCGGGTTGTAGCCGCTGCCGGCGGCCTCGTCGGGCAGGTGGATCACCGCTTCGGCAACGGCCTCGGGCATGAGGCCCGGCGGTGCGGCGAGCGCCGCGCAGGACATGTCGATCTCGTCCATCGGCCCCGTCTGCGCCGGCGCCCAGCGCGTCGGCGATATCCGCCGCGCCGTGACCGGGACGGTGACGAACGTTCCCGCGCCGGTACGGCTGACCACGAACCCGTCGGCGCGCAACGCGTCGTAGGCGGCGGTGACCGTCGCCCGGCTCAGTGCGAGGTGCTTGGCGAGCTCGCGCTCGGACGGCAGCCGGGTCTCAGGCGCGACGCGTCCGTCCAGCACCAGTGCGGTGATGCCCTCGGCCAGCGAGGTGTACACCGGGCCCGGGCGGTGTCGCAGGTCGGGCAGGCGCTGTGCGAGGGCTCGTCCGCTGATTCGGAAGATTGGTGGCACCAGGCCATCGTCGCCTAGCTTTGGCCTGGTGTCGACTCGTTTTCGGTCGTATTGGCTGGGGAATTGGCGGCTGCATCGGACGGATGCACGCCATTGCCACGGTTGGCCTGGTACGGGCTGAGGTGTGGCTGAGGAGCACGGCCGCGCCGAAATTCGACCGGACGGTCCGGTTGTTCCAACCCTGAACGGACCCGCGGACCGAGGGAGGACGCCGTGATCGCCACGACCGGAGTTGGTGTCGTAATGCTCGTGATCGCCCTCGTGGCGCTTGCCGCGCTGGCGCTCAGCATCGGCAATGACGACCATCGACGGTCGTCGTCCAGCCCGAATTGAGCTAGTCAGTCGTCCTCGTCGGCTGACCGCGCGAGCCAGGTGGCGAACCGGTCGATCGCGACCTCGAAGTTCGGGTTGGCATCGACGAAGGCCTGCAGCCGGTCGGCGAGCCAGGACAGGCTGACCTGCTCCTCGCCGCGCCGGTCGACGAGCTCCTCGATGCCGCGGTCGGTGAAGTACACGGCTAGCCCCGGTCTGCCGGGTAGGTCACGCCGACCTGCGCGCGTACCTCGTCGAGCACGTCGAGGATCGCGACGGTTTCGTCCAGCGGAACCTCGGGACTCTCGAGCTGGCCTGCGCGAAGGCAGCGCTCGACCTCGACGATCTCCGGCTGGTAGCCGTTTCCGGCCAGCGGTGGTTCGGGCAGCACGTGCTCGCCGTCGTTGTCGTGCACGGTGATCGACGCCGGGCGGGCGATCCAGCCCTCCGTCGAGATCCAGCCGGCCGTGCCGGTCACGACACCGGTCAGTGGGTTCTGCCCGACGGCGGTGCACGACAGCTGCGCGAACGCGCCGCCCGAGTAGCCCCATTGCATGGCGACGGTGGCGTCGGTCTTGGTCGGCGAGAGTGAGCCGGTGGCCTGCACGGTGTCGGGCCGGCCGAGGAACAGCCAGCCGAACGTGGCCGGGTAGACGCCGAGGTCGAGCAGCGCACCCCCGCCGGCGTCAGGGTCGTAGAGCCGGTGCGCCGGGTCGAACTCGAAGCGGTGTGACAGGTCGGCGTGCACGCTGATCAGCTCGCCGATCCGCCCGGAGCTTGCAATCTGCCGCGCTGTGCGGATGAGCGGATTGAGCCGCATCCACATGGCTTCCATGCAGAACAGGTCGCGGCGCCGAGCCTCGGCGACCACCTCGCGCGCCTGCCTCGCGTTGAGCGTGAATGCCTTCTCGACGAGTACCGGCTTGCCGGCGCCGAGCGCCAGCAGCGCGTGCTCGTGATGCTGACCGTGCGTCGTCGCGACGTAGATGACGTCGAGATCGTCGTCGTCGACGAGGTCGGCGTATGACCGGTACGAGCGGGGGATCTGCAGCGTGCCGGCGAACGCAGCGGCCCGGTCCGCGTCCCGGGACCCGACAGCTACGACCTCGTTGCCGGGCGTTGCCGCGATGTCGGCGCCTACCGTCGCCGCGATGCCGCCGGCGCCCAGGATTCCCCAGCGAACGGCACGTCCTGGCTCGATCGAATTTGGCATGTGCTCTTTCTAGTACGGCAGGCGTGGTCCTCGTTCGGCGGCCTGCGCTGCGGCATCGACTCTGGGCTGCCGGTCACGCGCGACCGTCTTCTCGCGCGCGAGGTCTGTTCATGATCATGTCGCGTCTGACGGCGGACCAAGCGCCGATCCCGCAGTCAAACGCGATCGAGCCTGTCGCGTGACTGAGCCTCGCCGGTTCGTGCGCTGAGCGTGAATCCCGACTTGGCTCAAATTAGCTGTTGGGCGGACGCTGCCGCGCCGTGGTGGTCGAGAGTTCGCGTGTGGTCGCCACTTGTCGCTGGCCGGGTGCGGGGTGATGCTGACGGGTCGGTCGCGGTCGACGTCGACGCACTATGGTGCGGGCGAGCCCGTAAATTAGCTTGACGCGAAGGACGCCACGGGACCGTGGATTGTTGCTTCGAGCACGAGTATTAGATTCCAGATCTTCTTGTCCTTCCCGCGGTCGGCGCTATCAGCCGAACACGCGTGTGGGAAGGAAACAGGGCGATGGATGTCGTTCATGAGCGTGCCGCGGGCATCGACATCTCCAAGCGTGATGCGAAGGTCGCGGTCAGGGTCCCCGGCAAACGTGCGGGGTCATACACGACCACGGTGAAGACCTTCGGTGCAACCACGGCACAGGTCCTTGCGCTGAGCGACTACTTGCTCGCCCAGCGGGTGACGACGGTGGTGATGGAGGCGACCAGCGACTATTGGAAGCCGTTCTACTACGTGATGGAAGACAAGCTTCCCGTGATGCTGGTCAACGCCAAGCACGCCCGGAACATCCCTGGCCGCAAGACCGACGTCTCCGACGCGGCCTGGTTGGCCCAGCTCGGGGCGCATGGGCTGCTGCGGGCGTCGTTCATTCCGCCAGAGCCGGTGCGTCACTTGCGTGATCTGACCCGTGCCAGGTCGATGGCCGCCCGGGACAGGGTCCGCATCGTGCAACGGCTGGAGAAGTTCCTCGAGTCGTCCGGGGTCAAGCTCTCGGCGGTGGCCACCGACCTGACCGGCGTATCGGCGCGAGCCATGCTTGAGG
>DASXRA010000422.1:0-4380 GCA_036506855.1 Jatrophihabitantaceae bacterium | reverse complement strand
GTTGACGGCGATAACTTAGGGTCGTTAAGTTAGCCCGGATTCCGACCCGGCTTGAATGCTCCAGGGGAGATTCCAGTGCTGACTCGGCTCGCCAACCTCGGTATCCGCGCACCGCGACGCGTGCTCGCCGTCGCCGGGCTGATCTTCGTCGCCGGGGCGCTGTTCGGCGCTCCGGTCGCCAAGCACTTGTCCGCGGGCGGGTTCAACGACCCGAACGCGGCGTCGAGCGAAGCCCGGGACCTGCTCGCGTCTCGGTTCAACGCAGGCGACCCGAACCTCGTCTTCGAGGTCACGACCGCGCAGGGCGCCGACAGCGCCGCCGCGCGCGCGGAGGGCCAGCGCATCGTCGGCACCCTCGCCGGCGACCACAACGTCAGCCAGGTCGCCTCGTACTGGACCGTGCCGTCGCAGGCAGCCGCCGGGCTGCGCAGCAAGGACGGACGCAGCGGGCTGGTCGTCGCCCGAGTCGCCGGCGACGACGACGTGGCGCCGAAGCGGGCGGGCAAGCTCGCCGACGCGCTCGCGGGTGACCACGGCGACGTCCAGGTACGCGCCGGCGGCATCGCCATGGGCTACCACCAGGTCAACGTGCAGGTCCGCGAGGATCTCGCCAAGGCCGAGGCGATCGCGATCCCGCTGACCACGCTCGTCCTGATCTGGGTGTTCGGCAGCTTCGTCGCGGCGCTCCTGCCGCTCGCCGTCGGCCTGTTCTCGATCATCAGCACGATGGCCACGCTGCGCGGGCTGGCACTTACCACCGATGTCTCGATCTACGCGCTCAACCTCACGACCGCGCTCGGCCTGGCCCTCGCCATCGACTACAGCCTGTTCATCGTGAGCCGCTACCGCGAGGAGATCCGCGCGGGCGTCGGCAAGGACGAAGCGGTCATGCGCACGGTGCAAACGGCCGGGCGCACCGTGCTGTTCTCCGCCATGACGGTGGCCTTGTCGTTGTCGGCGCTGCTCGTGTTCCCGCAGTACTTCCTGCGCTCCTTCGCCTATGCGGGCATCGCGGTCGTGGCGCTCGCGGCCTTGGCGGCACTCGTCGTGCTCCCCGCGCTACTCGCGCTGCTCGGCCCGCGGGTGAATTCGCTGGACGTCCGCGTGCCGGTACGCCGCTGGCTGCACCGTCCACCACCAGTGTTCGTCGAGCCCGAGCAGAGCTTCTGGTATCGCGTCGCCAAGACCGTGATGCGCCGCGCGGTGCCGATCGGGCTGGCCGTCGTCGCGTTGTTGGTCGTCCTCGGCGCCCCGTTCCTCGGCGCGAGGTTCGGCTACCCGGACGATCGGGTGCTGCAGACCTCGGCCACCGCCCGCCAGGTCGGCGACTCCGTGCGCTCGAACTACACCCAGAACGCCACGGGCACGGTGAGCGTCGTCGTGCCGGACACGTCCGCTGCGCCCGGCGCTGTCGGCGCGTACGCGGCTCGTCTGTCCACTTTGGACGGTGTGACGAGCGTCGGCTCGTCCGCGGGAACGTATGCGCGCGGCTCGCAGGTCGCGCCGCCGGGCGGGCCATCGATGACGTCCGGCAACAGCACGTACCTCAACGTGTCGACCACGCTCGACCCGTACTCGAAGCAGGGCGCGAGCCTCGTCTCTGCGCTGAAGACGGCGCCCGCGCCGTGGCATGCCATGCTGACCGGCCTCGCGGCCGAGAACGTCGACAGCCTGAACTCGCTGGGCGCCAAGCTGCCGTATGCGCTGGGCGGCATCGCGCTCGCGACGTTCGCGATCCTGTTCCTGTTCACCGGCAGCGTGTTCTTGCCGCTCAAGGCGCTCGTGCTCAACGTGTTGTCGCTGTCGGCGACGTTCGGGGCAATGGTGTGGATCTTCCAGGACGGTCACCTGAACATATTCGGGGCCGCCGTCACCGGCTATCTCGTGCCCACCATGCCGATCCTCATGTTCTGCCTGGCCTTCGGGATGTCGATGGACTACGAGGTGTTCCTGCTCTCGCGCATCCGCGAGGAGTGGGTCGCCTCGGCGCGCACCGACGCCGACAACGCCCGCGCGGTCAGCATGGGCCTGGCCCGGACCGGGCGGCTCGTCACCGCGGCCGCCGTCCTGATGGCTATCGTGTTCGCCGCGATGACCACGTCCAAGGTGTCCTTCATGCAGATGTTCGGCCTCGGGCTCACCCTTGCCGTGCTGATGGACGCGACGCTCGTCCGCGGGCTGCTCGTCCCGGCGTTCATGCGCCTGCTCGGACGCGCCAACTGGTGGGCGCCCGCCCCGATGGCCCGGTGGCATACCCGGCGCGGGCTGAGCGATTCGGGGCCGCCACCTCGTCGCGAACCGGCGGTGGTCGACGCGTGACGTCGAATCCCTCGGTCCACCGACCAGCCGCTCGCCGGCGCCGCGCACCACGCGGGTCCGGCGAGTTGCTACGCGGCGAGATCATCGCGGCCGCGCGGGACTGCCTCAACCGCCTGGGCAGTGCGGACGCGATGTCGATTCGCGCGGTCGCGTCGCACGTCGGTGTGACTCCCCCGTCGATCTACCTGCATTTCGCCGACAAGGAGGCGCTGCTCGACGCCGTCCTCGTCGACCTGTTCACCGAGCTGGACGACGTGATGCAGCAGGCAGTCGCCGGCATCTCGCATCCACTGGAGCGGCTGCGGCAGCAGGGGCTGGCCTACGTCCGGTTCGCGCGCTCGAGTCCGGAGTACTACCGGCTGGCCACCATGAACGTGCGCACCGAGGCCGGCAACGTCGACGCGATTCTCGGCACGGCGGCGTTCACCCACTTCCTCGGGACGGTCAGCGAATGCATGGACGCGGGCATCTTCGCGTCCGGCGACCCGTTGCCGATCGCCCTCGAGCTGTGGGCCGCGGCGCACGGGATCGCGTCCCTGCTCGTGGCCAAGCCGTACCTGCCCTGGGGCGATCCCGAAGTCGTCGCCGAACACGTGCTGCGCGCCGCGGCGATCGGTCATGCGGTAGCCGACCTGATCGGCGACCCGGACTGCCCGCAGTTCAGCGCCTGGCTTGCGGCGGAGCAGGCTCGGCCTCAGCCAGCGGGCTGAACGCGTCCCTCGAACTTGGTCGACAGCACAACTGTCGTTCGGGTGCGGGCCACGCCCGAGATGCCGTTGAGCGTGCCGATCATCTGCTCGAGCGCGCTGACGTCGGCCACCCGCACCTTCACCACGTAGGACTCCTCGCCGGCGACGAACCAGCAGTCCTCCACCTCGGCGACCTCGCGCAGCGCGGCGGACACGGCGTCGGTCCGTGCCGTGTCCGACAGGAATACGCCGATCAGCGCGCTCATCGAGTAGCCGAGCGACTCGGGTGCGACCGCGGCGTGGTACCCGGTGATCACCCCGCCTGCTTCGAGCTTGCCTACCCGCTCGTGCACGGCGGGCGCGGACAGCCCGACCACGCGCGCCAGCTCCGCGTAGGTCGCGCGCCCGTTCGCGCGCAGGGCGTCGAGGAGCTGTCGATCAACGGCGTCCACGCGGTCAGTGTGGCCTGCCGCGATGTGCGAACGTCAAGCCGGGGCCCCCGCCCGGCCCGCTCGGACACCGCACGCTCGACCTCCCGCCCGGCCGGCTATCTCTCAACGACGCTTGTGCTCTGCCTACAACAATGTGAGCAGACCTCAAGCGAGCAAGCGGGGGTGGGCTGCCCCCGGAGGCCGGGCCGCCGCCCGGTCGCGAGGTCAGCCGCGGTCCTCGCGGGCGGCGCCGAGCTCGCCGGTCCAGCGGGTGAGCAGGTCGTGCTTCACCCCCAGGACGTCCAGCACCTTGCCGGCGACGAAATCGACGAGTTGCTGCACCGTGGTCGGCGCGCCGTAGAACCCGGGACTGGCCGGCACGACAACCGCGCCCGCATCGTGCAGGGCCAGCATGTGCTGCAGCGTCGAGCGGGTGTACGGCGCCTCGCGCGGTACAACCACGAGGGGACGCCGCTCTTTGAGCGTGACGTCGGCAGCACGCTGCAACAGGTCCTTCGACAGCCCGATCGCGATGCCGGCAACCGACGCCGTCGAGGCGGGCACGACCACCATGCCGAGCGACGGATACGACCCGGACGCCGGCCCTGCCGCCAGGTCGCCCGCGGACCAATAGGCGACGTCAGATGCTTCGCGGCCGAGCCACGCGGCCAGGTCGTCGCGCCAGTGCGCGTCGCGGAACGCCAGGCCCGTCTCGTCGAGCAGGGTGAGCCGCGCCGCGCGCGAGATGACGACGTCGACCGGCGCGCCGGCGTCGAGCAGGCCGTTCAACACCGCGCGCGCGTACGGCGTACCGGACGCGCCCGATACGCCGACGATCCACGGTGTGCGCATCAGCCACCCAGCCCATGGACGATCAGGTCAGCAAGGGCGAATCCGAACAGCCCGATGCCAATCACCCCGTTCGCGGTGAAGAAGGCGCG
>DASXRA010000421.1:0-2889 GCA_036506855.1 Jatrophihabitantaceae bacterium | reverse complement strand
GGGTGCAACGGCGGTCGTGGTCGAACCGGGACGGCTTTGGCGTGTCTTGCTGTGCTGGACGGCGTCTCCGTTGCGGAGGCGGTGCAGTTCGTCCGCGCGGGCTATGACCGTCGCGCGGTGGAGACGCCGTGGCAGCGGTGGTTCGTCGGCCGTTTCGCGAAGGACGTCGGCTGATCGGAGCACCCGCATGACCACCGTCCAGCTCCACGGCAGCGATGCCGCCGAACTCGCCGAACCGCTCACCTTCATCGACGACTGGCTCACCCGCCACCCCGACATGCTGCGCGAGTCACTACGCGGCTTCGTCGGCAACACCGGCTACACGATCGAGACGCTGCACGCCGATTTCGCACGCTTCTCCTTCCTGCTCGGCTACGACAACGGTGAGCAACTGTTCGGCGAGCAGAGCCATGACCGATCACGAGCCGATCAGACGTCGGAGTGAGAAGTCGACGGCCCTGTTCACGGGTTGGATTCCGCAGCAACGCGCATCGCGCCGGAAGAGCACCGCATCCAGTCCGGGGTCAGGTCGGCGGCCATGGGCCGAGCGGCGCCCCGATCTCCCACTCGTGACCGAAGGGGTCCACGATCCGACCCAGCCGCCAACCGTGGTCGTTTCCCACCGGCGCGGTCGCTGTCGCTCCCGCCGCGACCGCCCGCTCAAACAACGCGTCAGGGTCATCGACAACCAACAGAGTTCGACTCGTTGCCCCACCGATTGCCCTCGGACTGAGACGCTGGATGCTCGCTCCCGCCGCCGACACCCAAAACGCGGCATCACCGACACCCAACTGCGCCACGATGTCATCGCCCTCGCCCACGCGGTGAAGCACGGTCGCACCAAACGCCGACTGGTAGAACGCGACAGCTGCGCCGGCGGCATCGACCCACAGCTCCTTCTGAATGCTCGTCACCGCCAACACCGACCGCCCGGCGTGCGCATGGCGCGAGCATGCCAACCCTCGACAGCCCTCGGCAAGCGGTCCCGCTGCGGCGGCGTTGATCGTGACGAGCGACGAGGTCACCACACCCCGGCCAGGTATCACCTACGCCCGCAACGCACGACCCCGCTTGACAAGTGCAGAGAAGATCGACGTCAGACTCTTCGCGAGCCTGCGGTTCTCAGCCGCGAGCGGATCGGTTACCGTCGCCTTCTTCGCGCTGGCCGGGTTCATCTTCGTGATAACCCAGTACTTCCAGTTCCTCAGAGCCTACGGCCCGTTGGGGACGGGCCTGCGCATGCTGCCTGTCGCGGCCGCGATCGCCGCCGGTTCATTGGTGGGAACGAAGCTGGCGGTCCGCGCTGGCACCAAGTCCGTCGTCACCGCCGGCCTGGTCCTGCTCGGATCCGCCTTCCTCTGGATCTCGACGGCAAGCACCGCGACTCCCGATTGCGAGATCATCGGCCAGATGGTGATGCTCGGCGCTGGACTCGGGCTGACCAGTGCGCCGGCGACCGAGTCGATCATGGACGTGGTGCCCAAGGAGAAGGCCGGAGTGGGCTCGGCGGTCAACGACGCGACCCGCGAACTCGGCGCGACCCTCGGCGTAGCAGTCATCGGCAGCGTATTCGCGTCGCTGTACACCCGCACGCTCGACTCCAACCCGGCCGTCTCGGCACTGCCGGCCGAGGTGCACGCCAGCGCACGCCAGTCGATCGGGAGTGCGCTCATCGCCGCCCAGCACATGGCAGTCGTCGACGATCAAGGCGCGGGCGCGCAACTCGTGCATGCCGCCGGCTCCGCATTCTTCGCTGGCCTCCAGGCCGCCTGCCTCGTCGCCGGGGCGCTCGCGTTCGCCGGGGCCGCCGTGGTTGCCGTGATCCTTCCCGGCGCGACTCGGCGGACGGCTAGCCAGCCCCGCCTCGTCGAGGCCGCCGCCGACGAGCCGGCCTGAGCGCGTCCCGTGCTGCCCTGTCGGCCGGGACGAAAGACTGACCGCGAGCGGTCAAGCCGCCCAGCTTGCCGCTCTGCTGAACCGGTACCGAGAAGCGGCCGACCGGCAGGGGTCGTGAAACTGCCTGCTAACTGCCGGGTGGCTGCCTCGTCATCCGATAGTCCAAGGGAGATGCTGCACCTGTTGAGCCTCCGAGCCAGCAGCGTCCATAGCCCACCATCCGCGACCGAGGAGACGCCGTGCCTGTCCTGCCGTGGACTCGCCTAGCGGACCCTGAGCCCGGCCGCGACTATGTCGTGCTCGCCTCCCGCCTGCCGCTGCGCCGGTATCGCAACATCCCGGCATTCCTGCACGCGAGCAGAGCTGTCCGCGCCCAACTGGCGGCGACGAAAGGCGTGCTCGGCTACAGCCTCGACGCAAAGCCGATTGCAAAGACTTTCTGGACGCTGTCGGCCTGGGAGGACGAGGAGACGCTGCGACGGTTCAGCCAGGCCGACCCCCACTGGTCCCAGATCACCGACATCCGCCCGTACATGCTCGCGTCGACCTTCGTCCAGTGGACGGTTGCGGGTAGCGAGTTGCCGCCGAAGTGGACCGACGCGCGCAGGCGGGTCGCAGCGTCCTGGGCATGAAGATCCTGGTGACGGGTGGTACCGGCTTTGTCGGCTCGCACGCCGTGGCGGCGATAGTGCGCACAGGGAACGACGTGCGCCTGCTGGTCCGCCGACCGGAGCAGGTGAGCGCGTCGCTGGGCCCGCTCGGGGTTGAGGTTGCAGACATCGTTGTCGGCGACGTGCTCGACGAGCGCGTAGTGTCGCGGGCCGTCGAGGGTTGTGCCGCGGCGGTGCACGCGGCGGCGATCTTCTCGCTGGATCCGCGTCGCGCCGAGGACGTGCGTCGCACCAACGCCCGGGCTACCGAACTGGTCCTGAACAGCGCGGCAGAGCGGGGCTTGGACCCGATCGTGCACGTGTCGACGACGGTGGCGCTGAC
>DASXRA010000420.1:0-9991 GCA_036506855.1 Jatrophihabitantaceae bacterium | reverse complement strand
GAGCGAGCGATACGGCCCACGATGTGCCTTCCCCAGAACCACCTGGCCCCGATGGCGGAAGGGTAACCCGCGCTAGTGTTCACCGATGGTCCTATAGACCGTCAAGGTGCTTGTAGCGCGGATGCAGTGTTAGTCAGCGTGTTCGGGATGTGGTGCACACACGTCCAGTCATGCCGCGGCAACTGCGGGCACCTGGTTGGTCGAATTGAGTGTGAGGTAACCGGCGTTGACCAGGCTGCGCTGATCACTGGCGCGCCCGGTGGATGGCACGGCCGCGGATCGGGTCTGGGCAGCGTGGTGTGACGTGTGTTAGTTTGCCGTCCACGCGGTTACTGCGTTTGACGTAAATCCGGGGGGATTTCGTGTCTATGCATCCTCAGTCCACTGCGGCGCGGATTGCTCACTCTCGCAAGACACAGCGCCGAAACCGCGGCGGCCGGGGACGGCGCATCGTAGCGGTCTTAGCGTTCACCGTTGTCTTGGTCTCCGCTTCGCCGGCGGTGGCTGACGCGACCTGGCAACCGCTCGGTGCGCTGTCTGCCGGTACCGGCCCGGTGGATCAGCCGCAGGTAGCGGTCGATGCCAGCGGCAACAGCGTCTTTGTGTGGCGGCGCAGCGACGGGACGACCAATTGTTTTGGGGGTCCCTGCCTGCGAATCCAGGCCCGGTCTCGCTCGGCGGCTGGCGTCCTGAGCGCGGTCCAAACGCTTTCGGCTTCGGGCGAGCACGGCGCTTTACCGCAGGTAGCGGTCGACCCGAGCGGCAACGCGGTGTTTGTCTGGCAGCGCTTCGACGGGGCTAACCTGCGAATCCAGACCCGGTCTCGCTCGGCGGCAGGCACCCTGAGCGCGACGCTGACTCTCTCCCCCGCGGGCCAGTCCGCGGAATACCCGCAGGTGGCGGTTGACGCGAACGGCAATGCGGTCTTTGCCTGGGAGCGCTGGGACGGGGCCAACGAGCGGATCCAGGCTCGCACCCTCTCGGCGGCGGGCACGCGCGGTTCGACGCAGACCCTGTCCGCCGCGGGCGGTGACGCACTTTTCCCGCAGGTCGAAGTCGACTCGAATGGCAACGCCGTCTTTGCCTGGGAGCGCTGCTGCTACGACGGGACGAACAATGAGCGGATCCAGGCCCGCGTCCGCTCGGCAGCGGGCACCTTGAGTTCGACCCAGACCCTCTCCGCGGCCGGCCAGACCGCTTCAACCGCGCATGTCGCAGTCGATCCGAACGGCGACGCCGTCTTTGCCTGGATTGGCTTCGACGGGACGGCGCAGCGGATCCAAGCCCGCGCCCGCTCGGCGGACGGCACCCTGAGCTCCACTCAGACCCTCTCCGACCCGGGTAAGAACGCCTTTGAACCACGGGTGGGGGTCGACCTCAGCGGCAACGCCGTCTTCTTGTGGCAGCGCTTCGACGGGATCTTGAATCGCGTTCAGGTCCGCGCCCGCTCCGCGGCGGGCACCCTCAGCCCGACGCAGACCCTTGGGGACACAGGTACGAGCATCCCGCTGGGGGCGCAGATCGCCGTCGACCCGCAGGGCAACGCCGTCGTTGTCTGGGAACACCGCGAAGGAACAGCTGTCTGTTGCACCCGCGTAGAGGCCCTTGTCCGCTTGGCGGACAGCACCCTCGGCGTGACCCAGTTCCTCTCTGTCGCAGACCAGGTTGCACGCGAGCCCCACGTGGCCGTCGATCCCGACGGCAACGCCGTTGCTGTCTGGGGAGAGACGACGACCGGAAACGCGTCCATTCCGGACTCCAAGATCCACGCTGCAGTTGGCCAGTACTGAGATCCATTCAACAGCTGAGATGCTTTCAACGTCGCAATGGGATCGTTTGCGCCCGTCGCAAGTACGGCAGCCGCCCGCAAACGATCCCCAACCGCAATTGCAATTTGTGGACACACCCCGTGTTAGGTCACGCCGTGACGCTTACACAAACTTCCTGACAGACCCACTGGCTAGCCGGGAGTAGCGGCACAGGCACATCGGGAAATTGAATTTGTAGCTGACCCAACGCGGGTTTCAATTCGACTCGCCGGGCTCGTCATAGTGCGAACGCGCCGTAGGTCCGAGGCGGCGGCGCCGATGGGTCCTAATAGATCGTCAAGGGCGCTGCTTGGGATCGGACGGGCCGTTCGGCGAGGTCGGCGGTGATGGCGTGGTAGGTCTGGCGGGCGATGTAGCGCTTGAGGCAGCGGATGATCTCGCGTTTGGACAGTCCGTCTTTGGTGCGCCGGGCGACGTAGTCGCGGGTGGCCGGGTCCCAGCGCATGCGCAGCACGGCGATCATGTGCAGGGTGGCGTTGGCGTCACGGTCGCCAGCGGGATTTGAGCCGGTGGCGGGTGGTCTTGCCGCTGCTGGCCGGGATGGCGTTGGCGGCGCAGAGCGCGGCGAATGCTGCGTCGGAGCGTAGGCGGTGCGGGTTGCCGCCTGCGGTGATCAGTGGTTGGGCGGCGTGCTGGGTGGACACGGCGAACAGCGCGAGGGTGCGCGGCGCGGCCGCCGCGACCAGGCCGCGCAGCGGTTAGGGCGGTCACCGGCCGGGTCGGGCGGACAAGACGGTGAAGGGCAGGCAGGGTCCTATGAGGTCACGTTCCGCCCGGCTCGGCGCCGCCGACGACGCTGCCCAGACGGCCGGCCGACAGATCTCAAGAACGACACCAGACGTTCGGGTCAGTCAAGAATCAGGTCAGACAGACCGCCTGCGCAGCGGCTCCATCTTCACCGTCGGAAGTTCGTCGCCAGATCCGGTGATCCAGGTGTGCGCTGGCAAGGCGGACGAGGAGCCAATATGCATCGGCGGCTGGCACCCAGCGACAATCGCCGCCAGCGTGCAGCTGGGCGCCGGAGATGATGGCAGGAACTTCCGACTCAGGACACTAAGCCATGGCAACCACGCCCAGCTCCGCGGGTGTCGCGAGCAGATCACTCTTGGGCAGCACGCGCACGGTGTAGCCGAACGAGCCAGTGCGCTCGAGCGGTACGTCGCCCTCGAAGCGGCTCGGGCCGTCGCCGTTCTCGACTTGCTGCAGCGAGATCGTGCGCGCGTCGGTGATCCGGTCCTCGGAGTCGACGGACCCGTAAACCGCCTGGACGTCGACGTCGGCCGGCTGCAGGCCGTTGAGGGCGACCTCGGTGCGCAGGTGCAGCACGCCACCCAGCTGCGGATCGCCGTGAACCTGCGACTCGACATGCAGGACGCGCACCCCGGGCCAGGCGCCAAGCAGACTCGATCGCCATAGCGCGAGCGCCCGCGCGTCGCGGTAGCCGTCGGCGGCGAGGCGAGCGGCGGACGCGGCGGCAGGCGCGTACAGCTCGCGCACGTAGTCACGCACCATGCGGGTGGCCAGCACCTTCGGCCCGAGCGTCATCAGCGTGTGCCGCACCATCTGCACCCAGCGCGTCGGGATCCCGCTCTTGTCGCGGTCGTAGAAGCGCGGCGAGACCTGCCGCTCGATCAGGTCATACATGGCATTCGCCTCGACGTCGTCGCGCCGGTCTGCGTCGGTGACGCCGTCGGCGGATGGGATGGCCCACCCGTTCTCGCCGTCGAACCACTCGTCCCACCAGCCGTCGCGGATCGACAGGGTCAGCGCGCCGTTCAGGGCAGCCTTCATACCGGACGTGCCGCACGCCTCGAGGGGACGCAGCGGGTTGTTCAGCCACACGTCGACGCCCCAGTAGAGGAAGTGCGCCATGCCGATGTCGTAGTCGGGCAGGAACGTGATCCGGTGCCGTACGGCTGGATCGTCGGCGAACTTGACCATCTGCGCGATCAGCTGCTTGCCGCCGTCGTCGGCCGGGTGGCTCTTGCCGGCGATCACGATCTGCACAGGTCGTTCCGGATGCAGCAGCAGGGACCTGAGCCGTTCCGGGTCGCGAAGCATCAACGTCAACCGCTTGTAGGACGGCACGCGGCGGGCGAATCCGATCGTGAGGACGTCGGGGTCGAACGCCGAGGACGTCCAGCCGAGCTCGGCCTCGGCCATCCCGCGTTGCAGGCATGAGGCATGCATGCGGCGCCGGATCTCGCCGACCAGGCGCTCGCGCAGGTCGCGGCGCAAACCCCACAGCTCGACGTCGCTCACCTTGTCGACGGCGGTCCACTCCGAGCCGTCGTCGACAGCGTCGTCGCCGACCTCGCGCTCGACGACGTCGAGGATTTCGCGCGCCATCCAGGTCGGTGCGTGCACGCCGTTGGTGATCGACGTGATCGGCACCTCGGACGAGTCGAAGCCCGGCCACAGCGAGGAGAACATCTCGCGGCTGACGACACCGTGCAGGCGAGAGACCCCGTTCGCGCGCTGGCCGAGGCGCAGGCCCATGTGCGCCATGTTGAAGAGCCCGGGGTCGTCCTCGGCGCCGAGCTCGAGGACGCGCTCGACCGGCACGCCGGGCATGCCGGCCAGGTGCGCTGCCACCGTGTCGCGGGTGAAGCGGTCGATGCCGGCCGGCACCGGCGTGTGGGTGGTGAACACCGTGCCGGCCCGGACGGCCTGCACCGCCTCGTCGAAGTTGAGGTCGGAGCCCTCGATGAGTTCCCGGATGTGCTCGACGCCGAGGAATCCGGCGTGGCCCTCGTTCGTGTGGAAGACCTGCGGCTGCAGCGCACCGGTCGCCGCGCAGTACGCACGGATCGCCCGCACGCCGCCGATGCCGAGCAGCAGCTCTTGCTCGAGCCGGTGCTCGGCGTTGCCGCCGTAGAGCCGATCGGTGACCTGCCGGGCAATCGCGTCGTTGTCCTCGATGTCGCTGTCGAGCAGCAGCAGCGGCACGCGCCCGATCTGCACGACCCACACCTGCGCGTGCAGGCCCCGGCTTTCGGGCAGTGCCAGCGAGATACGCACCGGCCCGTCGGCGTTGCGCAGCAGCTTGATCGGCAGGCCCTGCGGGTCGAGGGACGGATACCGCTCGAGCTGCCAGCCGTCACGCGAGAGCGACTGGCTGAAGTAACCCGCGCGATAGAGCAGCCCGACGCCGATGATCGGCACGCCGAGGTCGCTGGCCGCCTTGAGGTGATCACCGGCGAGGATGCCGAGGCCGCCGGAATACTGGGGTAGTACCCGGGTGATGCCGAACTCCGGCGAGAAGTAAGCGACGGACTCGGGCAGTCCGGGGTCGATCGCCTGCTGAGCCTGGTACCACCGCGGCTGGCCGAGGTAGTCGGTCAGATCGTCGTAAACGGCACCCAGCCGGCGTAGAAACCTGCGGTCGCGCGCGAGGACGGACAGCCGGTCCGCGCTCACCTCGCCCAGCATCTTGCCGGGATCGCCACCGCACGCCTGCCACAGGTCGGGGTCGACCGATTCGAGCAGATCGAGGGAGTCCGGATGCCACGACCACCGCAGATTGCTCACGATGTCGGCGAGCTTGGCCAGCTCGGCGGGAAACGTCGCCCGTACGGTCAGCCGTCGTAATGCCTTCACGGCGGGAGAGTATCGGGTGCGTATGGGCGCTCGTCACGCGACCGTAAGGGCTTACGAGAGCGCGCTCAGCGCCGCGCTAACGCGCACCCACCAATACTCGATCGTCGCCGTGCTGCCAGACGGTCCCGGACTCGGCGAATCCCGCCTGGCGCAGTGCGGACACATGATCGTGCAGGGTCGGCACGTCATCGACCCGGTGCTCGACGCCGAGCGGGCCGCGCGCCGCGACCAGGTCAGCCAGCTCCGGCGCGTGCTCGACCGCGCGCCACCAGGCCGTCCAGTCCTCGGCATCTGCAGTGGAGTGCGCCCGGCGGCGGCCGACGATCCGCGTCAACGCGTCCAGACGGGTACGCGCGGGTCCCTCGAAGAGGTGGTCGCCATTGACCAGGACGCCGCCTCGACGGAGCACGGCGGCGCATGCCGAGTACACCGCGCCAAGCTGCTCACGAGTGAGCCAGTGCAATGCGGTGGTGCTGACGAACGCGTCCGGTGCCCGGTCCATGCCAAGCGCATCGACCCATCCCGGGTCACGCAGGTCGTGATCGACGAGTCGCAGCCCGCGAAGCTCGGCATTGCCGGCGCGACCTAGGCCGAGCAGTAGCGGATCGACGTCGATACCGACGACCTGAGCCTGCGGCAGCCGCTCCAGCAACCGCACGGCGAGCGATCCGGGGCCGACCCCGAGATCGACGACGAGCGGGTCCGGCCGCTCGGCGGCGGCCTGGACGACGTCCGCGATCACGGCGAATCGCTCTTCGCGGTCGGCCAGGTACAACTCCTGGTGGCGATCCCAGCGCCGCAGCCAGTATTGGGCTCGTTCCGTCGTCAGCACGGCTTCCTCCGTTACTGTCGTAACCATCATTGACAGGTACGCACGTTATCCATGAGGACGTGACTGGTCAAGTGAACTTCAACAGTCATACGGACGCGGTGGTCGGCGTCGCGGTGGCGCTGGTCAACGCGACGGTCCCGGGCTCCCGCCGAGGGCGCCCGTTCACCCCCGCGACCGGCGCCAAGCTCACCGCCGCGGTCAACGCCGCGCTCTCGCAGGGCGGACGGCGCGCGGCGCGGCTCAGTGCCGGCCAGGCCGAGAGTCTGGCCGAGGCGGCAGTCGCGTTGCGACGCGTCTTCGACAAGGCCGCAGCCGACGACATGGACGCCGCCGCGCGCATCGTCAACACCATGCTCGACGAGCTGGGGCCGACCCCGTACCTGGATCGCCATGACGGCGAGCCGTGGCACCTGCACTACCGCAGTCGCGATCGCGACCTGCCCCACAGCTGGGCCGCGAGCTGCACGCTCGCGCTGGCGACCGTGCTCGGCGGGGAGCACGCCGACCGGCTGGGGGTCTGCTCGGCGCCGCAATGCGACCGCGTCTACGTCGACGTCTCGCGCAACGGCACGCGACGGTTCTGCTCCACCGCCTGTCAGAACCGCGTCAAGGCCGCCGCCCACCGCGCGCGCGTCGCCGGATAGGCCTGCGAGCCAGGTTCAGCGCAGGGCCGTCTCTCGGTACGGTGGCCCTGTGGTCGGACGTCTCGGACTAAACAGCATCTCTCCGGTCGTCGCGTCGGGCATGCTCCCGGCGGCGGCCGTGGTTGGCGAGCACATACCGGTGTCCGCGACCGTGTTCCGTGAGGGACATGACGCTGTTGCGGCCAATGTCGCGCTCCGCGGCCCGAACGGCGCCAAGATCCCGTTCGTCCGGATGACACCCGGCATACCCGGCACCAATCGGTGGGACGCCACGGTCGTCTTCGACACGGAGGGCGCCTGGTCGTTCGTCGTCGAGGCATGGGGCGATCCCCTCTCGACCTGGAACCACAACGTCACCGTCAAGATCGAAGCCGGGCAGGGTGCCGAGGATCTGGCCAACGATCTCGAGCTCGGCGCACGGATCTTCGACAAGCTGGCCAAGATCCTGCCCAAGGCCGAACGGCCACGCGCGGTCGCGGCGGCCCAGTCGCTGCGCGACACCACGCTCGACGTCGCGCACCGGGTCGGCCCGGCGCTCGACGACTTCCTGCAGAAGCTGGCCCGCGAGAACCCGGTGCGCGAGCTGGTCACCAGGTCGCCGCGCTACCCGGTATGGGTCGACCGTCCCCGTGCGCTCTTCGGATCCTGGTACGAGTTCTTCCCGCGGTCGATCGGCGCGCAACTGGCCGGCGACCCGCACGCACCGGCGCGGCCGGCGCACCACGGCACGCTCAAGGACGCCGCCGAGCATCTCGACTACGTGGCGAGCATGGGCTTCGACGTCGCCTACCTGCCACCCATCCACCCGATCGGCGAGGTGAACCGCAAGGGCCCGAACAACACGCTCGTCGCCGCGTCATGGGACGTCGGCTCGCCATGGGCGATCGGCTCCAAGGACGGCGGGCACGACGCGATCCACCCCGAGCTCGGCACACTGGCCGACCTCAAGGCGCTCGTCAAGCGCGCCCGCCAGCTCGGCATCGAGATCGCGCTGGACTATGCCCTGCAGTGCGCGCCCGACCACCCGTGGGTCGGCTCGCACCCGGAGTGGTTCACGACCAAGCCCGACGGCGCCATCGCCTACGCCGAGAACCCGCCGAAGAAGTACCAGGACATCTACCCGCTCAACTTCGACAACGATCCGGACGGCCTGTACGAGGAATGCCGGCGAGTGCTCGAAGTCTGGATCGACGCGGGCATCAAGATCTTCCGGGTCGACAACCCGCACACGAAGCCACTGGACTTCTGGCACTGGCTGATCGCGACGGTCAAGAAGAAGCATCCCGACGTCGTGTTCCTGGCCGAGGCGTTCACCCTGCCGGCGATGATGCACGAACTCGCCAAGATCGGGTTCACCCAGAGCTATACCTACTTCACCTGGCGGAACACGAAGTACGAGCTGCAGACCTACGCGCAAGAGCTCGTCGAGTCCGCCGACCACATGCGCCCGAACTTCTTCGTCAACACACCCGACATCCTCAACGAATACCTGCAGCAGGGCGGCCCGGCCGCCTTCAAGATCCGCGCCGTGCTCGCCTCGATGCTCTCCCCCGCATGGGGCGTGTACTCGGGCTACGAGCTCTACGAGCACCTGCCGATCCGTCCGGGCAGCGAGGAATATCTCGACTCCGAGAAGTACCAGTTGCGCCCCCGCGACTTCACCGGTGCGCTCGCCGACGGCCGATCGCTCGCGCCGCTGCTGACCAGGCTCAACCGCATCCGCCGCGAGCACCCGTCGTTGCACTGGCTACGCAACCTGCGCTTCCACGGCGTCGACAACGACGAGATCCTCGCGTTCAGCAAGCGGGATCCCGCGACGGGCGACACCGTGCTCGTGCTCTGCTCGACCGACCCGCACAACGTGCGCGAGGGCTGGACGTCACTGGACCTGCCGGCGCTCGGCATCGAGTGGAACGACGAGTTCGAGGTCGAGGACCTGCTCAGCGGCGCACGTTATCGGTGGGGGCAGTACAACTACGTCCGGCTCGATCCGCACGACCAGCCGGCACACATATTCACCGTACGAGGCGAACGCTGGAGGGACCTGACGTGACTCGCGGCCGAACCAGCTCATCTCGGCGGCGCACGGCGACGACCGTGTCGCCCGCGCCCGATCCGCTGTGGTTCAAACGTGCCGTGTTCTACGAGGTGCTGGTCCGTGGATTCAGCGACTCCAACGGAGACGGCACCGGCGATCTGCGCGGGCTCACCGACAAGCTCGACTACCTGCAATGGCTCGGCGTCGACTGCCTGTGGTTGCCGCCGTTCTACCCGTCACCGCTGCGCGACGGTGGTTACGACGTCACCGACTATGACGACGTGCTGCCCGAGTTCGGCACGATCGAGGACTTCAAGGTGTTTCTCGACGCGGCGCACAGCCGCGGGATCAAGGTGATCGTCGACGTCGTCATGAACCACACGTCCGACCAGCACCCGTGGTTCCAGGCCTCGCGCAGCGATCCGGACGGGCCGTACGGCAACTACTACCTGTGGGAAGACGACGACACCCGCTACCCCGACGCGCGGATCATCTTCGTCGACACCGAACCGTCCAACTGGACGTTCGACCCGATCCGCAAGCAGTACTTCTGGCACCGGTTCTTCAGCCATCAACCCGACTTGAACTTCGACTCGCCGGACGTGCAGCAGGAGATGATCGATGCGCTGCGCTTCTGGCTCGACCTCGGCATCGACGGGTTCCGGCTCGACGCGGTCCCGTACCTGTTCGTCCGCGACGGCACGAACGGCGAGAACCTGCCCGAGACGCACGACTTCCTCAAGCGCCTGCGCAAGGAGATCGACCGCGACTACCCCGACCGCATCCTGCTCTGCGAGGCGAACCAGTGGCCCGCCGACGTCGTCGAGTACTTCGGCGATCCGGCGACGAGCGGCGACGAGTGCCACATGGCGTTCCACTTCCCGGTGATGCCGCGCATCTTCATGGCGGTCCGCCGCGAGCAGCGATACCCGATCTCGGAGATCATGGCGCAGACGCCGGAGATTCCCGAGAACTGCCAGTGGGGCATCTTCCTCCGCAACCACGACGAGCTCACCCTCGAGATGGTCAGCGACGAAGAGCGCGACTA
>DASXRA010000419.1:0-1971 GCA_036506855.1 Jatrophihabitantaceae bacterium | reverse complement strand
ATCGGGATCGGCACGTAGAGCTGCAGCGGCGGGATCGAACCGTAGGACACGCGGAGCAACACGTATGCGGTCACGCCGATGACCGCGAACGGCACAGCGATGTCGCCGATGCTGGTGCGTCGCATCAATTAGTGTCCCGCGTCAGGAATCCGTTGCGATATGCGGTGATCCAGGTGGACCGCAAGACTGTGCCAACCAGCGAGGAGCCGATACCGGGGTTGTATCGGCGACGACGACAACGCAGCGAGGCGCCACCTGGGCGCCGCAGATTGTGACGGGGATTCCTAACGCGGGCCACTAAGCCACCACCAGGTCTGGACGCGCGTGGACGTCGCCCGCGTCCAGCCGGCCGACGATGCTACGTACCGGCTCGCCACCGAGCACCGCATCGGGATCGACCGCGAGCCACGGCACGAGCACGAACGCCCGCTCGGCGGCGCGCGGATGCGGCAGCGTGATCGCCGGATCGTCGCTCGCCTCGTCGTCGACGGCGATCACGTCGACGTCCAGCGTGCGCGGCCCCCAGCGCACGTCGCGGGTGCGCCCGGCCGCCTGCTCGGCGGCCTGTGCCCGCGCCAGCCAGTCCTTGGCGGTCGCGTCGGCGTCGGTGACGACGAGGACGGCGTTGAGGTAGTCGTCCTGCTCGATCGGCCCCCACGGCGCCGTCTCGTAGATCGGCGAGACGGCACGCAGCCAGGGACGCATGGCGTCCGCCGCCGACTGCAGGTGAGCGAGCCGGTCGCCGAGGTTCGACCCGACCGACAGCACCGCCGTGCTCATTTCTCGACTCCGTTCCGCGCCCAGCTCCCAGTGCTTGCTGGCGCTCGCTGCGATGCTCGCTCGCTGTCGTCTTCGGTACTCATCGCGTCCGGCGGATCGTCACCGCGACGTCCGCGAACGTCTGCGGGATCGGCGCCTGCGGCTTGTGCACAGTCACGTTGGCCGCCGTGATTCGCCGGTCGGCCAAGCAGACCGTGGCGAGTCGCTCGGCGAGCGTCTCCAGCAGGTTCACCGGTTCGCCGGCCACGACGGCCGCGAGCGCCTCGGCGAGCTCGCCGTAGTGGACGGTCTCGGCGACATCGTCGGACTTGGCCGCCGCCGAGGTGTCGAGTTCGAGCGTGACGTCGACCACGAAGTCCTGCCCGTCGCGTCGTTCGAAGTCGTAGACGCCGTGGTGGCCGCGCACCCGCAGCCCGGTCAGCGCGATCCGGTCCGGGCTCACGGCGCGGCCCGTCCGATCGCGGCAGCGGCCAGGGCGGCGTCGACGTTCGGACGCACCGAGTGGACCCGCACACCCCACGCGCCACGCAGCGCCGCGTACGTGGTGATCGCCACGGTGGCGTCCTCGCGCTCACCGACCGGACGAGGCGCGCCGCCTGGGCCAGCGAGCAGCCGGCCCAGGAACGACTTGCGCGACGCGCCGATCAGGACCGGGAAGCCGAGCGCCACGAGCTCGTCCAGGTGGGCGAGCAGCGGCCAGTCGTGCTCGGCGGTCTTCGCGAAGCCGATACCCGGGTCGAGCGCCAGCTGGGCGGCGTCCACGCCAGCGGACAGCGCCGCGTCGACACGTTGCAGCAGCTCGCGGCGCACGTCGGCGACGACGTCGTCGTAGGTCGCCAGCTGCCGCATGATCCGGCTGTGCCCGCGCCAGTGCATGAGGATCCACGGGCAGCCCGCGTCGCGGGCGACTCGCGCCATGTCGGCATCGCCGAGCCCGCCCGACACGTCGTTGATCACCGAGGCGCCATGCGACAACGCGGATTCGGCAACGGACGCCCGGTACGTGTCGACGCTGACCGTGATGCCCTCGGCGGCCAGTGCCTTGACGACGGGCAGCACCCGGCCCGCCTCGACCGGCGCGTCGACCCGATCGGCGCCGGGACGCGTCGACTCGCCACCGACGTCGATCAGGTCGGCGCCCTCGGCGCGCATGGCCAGGGCATGGGCCACGGCGTCGTCGACGGACGCGTA
>DASXRA010000418.1:0-13315 GCA_036506855.1 Jatrophihabitantaceae bacterium | reverse complement strand
GGAACATCCGCTGTCGCCGCTCGGCTCCGCCGCCGGGACGCTCCGCGAGTCGGCCGCGCAGTTGACCGGCCTGCCCGAGGGCATCACGGTGGCCGTCGGCAACGTCGACGCGCACGTCACCGCTCCGGCCGCACAGGCCGTCGAGCCCGGGCAGATGCTGGCCGTGATGGGCACCTCGACCTGTCACGTCATGTCGTCGGGCGTCCTGGCCGAGGTGCCCGGCATGTGCGGCGTCGTCTACGGCGGCATCGTCGCCGGCCGCTACGGGTACGAGGCCGGGCAGAGCGGCGTCGGCGACATCTTCGCCTGGTGGGTCGACAACGGCGTCCCACCCGCGTACGCCGACGCGGCGGCCGCCCGCGGGCTCGGCATGCACGAGTACCTGACCGAACTGGCTGCGGCTCAACCGGTCGGCGCGCACGGGCTGATCGCGCTCGACTGGCTCAACGGCAACCGGTCGGTGCTCGTCGACCACGAGCTGTCCGGAGTCGTCGTCGGGCTGACCCTGGCGACGCGTCCCGAGGACGTGTACCGCGCGCTGTTGGAGTCCACGGCGTTCGGCACCCGCCGCATCATCGAGGCGTTCGAGGAGTCCGGCATCCCCGTCGAGGAACTCACCGTCGCCGGCGGGCTGCTCAAGAACGAGTTCCTGATGCAGGTCTACGCCGACGTCACCGGCCGGCCGCTGAACGTCGCGGACTCGGCGCAGGGACCCGCGCTCGGATCCGCCATCCACGCCGCGGTGGCCGCGGGCGCGTACGACGACGTGCCCACGGCGGCCAAGGCGATGGGACGCGTACGCCCCGCCGTATACCGTCCGGACCCCGATCGCGGGCAACGCTACGACGCGCTGTACGCCGAGTACCGCAAGCTGCACGACTACTTCGGTTACGGCGAGCACGGCGGCGGCAACGACGTGCTGCATCGCCTGCGCCGTATGCGAAACGAGGCGCGATGAGCGCTCGCGCGAAGAGCCCCGCCGCCGCGACGCGGATCCGCCCAGGGCGGGAGGAGCAGCGATGACGCCGACGATCGAGCAGGCCCGCCACGACCTCGTCGCGCTGCACCGCGAGCTCGTCCGCTACGGGCTCGTCGTCTGGACGGCGGGCAACGTGTCGTCCCGTGCGCGCGGACGAGCCGGCGACGTGCTGGTGATCAAGCCGTCCGGCGCCTCCTACGACGAGCTGAACGCCGACGCGATGATCGTCTGCGACCTCGACGGCAACGTCGTCGAGGGCGAGTTGGCGCCGTCGAGCGACACGGCCGCGCACGCGTACGTGTACCGCGAGATGCCGCACGTCGGCGGCGTCGTACATACGCACTCGACCTACGCGTCGGCCTGGGCCGCGCGCGGCGAGCCGATCCCGTGCGTGCTGACCGCGATGGCCGACGAGTTCGGCGGACCCGTTCCGGTCGGCCCGTTTGCGCTGATCGGCGACGACTCGATCGGGCGGGGCATCGTCGAGACCCTGGACGGTCAGCGCTCGCCGGCCGTGCTGATGAAGAACCACGGCGTGTTCGCCATCGGGCAAGACGCACGCGCAGCCGTCAAGGCCGCCGTGATGTGCGAGGACGTGGCGCGCACCGTGCACGCCGCGCGGCAACTCGGCGAGCTCGTACCCATTCCGAGCGCCGACATCGACCGGCTCTACCAGCGCTATCAGAACGTCTATGGCCAGAAGGGAACGCCATGAGTGAGCCCCGCGCCAAACGCGGTAATCGACTTCGTGTCGGTCTGAGCGGCCCTCTCCGTCCGGAGAGCCGTCATCCCTGGAAGGGGGAGGAATGATCACCACATCAACGTCCGCCGGTCACCGCCGGCGTGGCGTGCTCGCCGGCTCGATCGCACTCGTGGCGGTTCTGGCCTTAGCGGCTTGCCAGAGTGGCGGCAAGAAGGGCTCGGGTGGTGGCGGGACCGCTGCGACTGACGACGGCACCACGCTGACCTTGTGGACGCGCGCCCCGACGCAAGCGTTCACCCAGTCGCTGGTCGATGCGTACAACAGCAGCCACAAGAACAAGGTCAAGCTCACCGCGTTCCCGGCAGACTCCTACCAGCAGAAGGTGGCCTCGGCGGCGGGCGCCAAGCAGCTGCCGGACATCCTCGCCGCCGACGTGGTGTACGCGCCGAACTACGCGTCGAAGGGCATCTTCGCCGACATCACCGACCGGGTGAACTCCTTGCCGTACAAGGACAAACTCGCACCGGCGCACGTCAAGGCCGCGACGTTCGACGGCAAGATCTACGCCGTGCCGCACGACCTCGACATGTCGGTGCTGTACTACAACAAGGTTCTGTTCCAGAAGGCCGGCCTCGACCCGAACACGCCGCCGGCCACGATGCAAGAGGTGTACGAGGACGCCGTCAAGATCAACAAGCTGGGCGGCGGCGTCCACGGCTACTTCTTCGGTGGCGACTGTCCCGGCTGCATGCTCTTCACCACCTGGCCGATGATCTGGGCCGACGGCGGCACGGTCATCAACGACAAGGGCGACGCGTCCACCATCGACAACGACAAGGCCGCCGCCATCTACACGCTGTACCGCAAGATGTTCACCGAGGGACTTACGCCCGCGAGCGTGAAGTCGGAGAACGGCCCGACCTGGACCCAGGCATTCGGCGAAGGCAAGATCGGCATCCAGCCGTTCGGCGCCACGGCGTTGCAGACGATGAAGGAAGGCCCCGCCCTGGAGATCGGCGCCGCGCCGATTCCCGGCCTCAACGGTGGCAAGTCGTCCTTCGTCGGCGGCGACGTTCTGGGCGTGACGTCGACCAGCAAGCACGACGCGCAGGCCTGGGACTTCGTGTCCTGGACGCTGTCGGACCGGGCACAGGTCGAGGTCGTCGCCAAGAACAAGAACAGCCCGGTGCGCAGCGATCTCGCGAACAACAAGTACGCGGCGCAGGATCCCCGGCTCGTGACGTTCAACCAGCTCTCGACCGAGGGCCAGACCCCGATCTCGGTCAACTTCGGCGCGACGTACAACGACCCGAACGGTCCGTGGACCGCGACGGTGTTCGACGCCGTGTTCGGCAGTGAGGATCCGGCCGCCGAGTTGAAGAGCCACAACGACCAGATCAGCCAGTCGCTCGCCGGCGGCGGCTGACAGTTATCCCCGATCGCGCAACATCTGGCAGCCTCACACAGCCAGATGTTGCGCGATCCGGAAGGAGGGAACCGGTGACGACCGACGTTCACGTGACTACCGAGCGCCGCACGCCGGCGCCGCCTCGCGTGCGCCGTCGTCGTTCGCCGTTGCAGCGCAGGCGCGGGCGCATGGGCGCGCTCTACGCCGCCCCGATGGCGGTGATCGTCGCCGTCCTGTTCATCATCCCGCTGGGCCTGATGTTCTGGATGTCGGTGAACGACTGGCCGCTGCTCGGCGCATCGAGTCCGAACGGGCTGAAGAACTACCACGTGCTCTCCGACCAGTTGCTGGTCGACGCGATCTGGTTCACGATCAAGTACACGATCGTCACCACGATCGTCCTCAGCCTGATCTCGTTCGGCCTGGCGCTGCTCGTGCAGGAGCGGCGGTACGGCGTGGGCTTCTTCCGCAGCGTGTTCTTCCTGCCGTCGGCGGTCGGACTCGCGTCGGCGAGCCTGCTGTTCTACAGCCTGTTCGTCAACGACGCGTCACCGCTGAACACCGTCGCACGCTGGTTACACCTGACGAGCGGCGCAGTCAACTGGCTGGGGACGTCCAACCACGCGCTCGCGTCGGTCGTCGGCATGATCACCTGGCGGTTCGCGGGCTTCTACATGCTGATCCTGATGACGGGCCTGCAAGCGATCGACCCGCAGCTGTTCGAGGCGGCCCGTACCGACGGGGCGAATCGCTGGCAGATCATGCGGAGCATCACCTTGCCACTGCTTCGTCCGACGATCGCGTTGATGCTCATCTTGTCGATCACCGGCTCGCTTCTCGCATTCGACCAGTTCTTCATCCTGACCGGCGGGCGGCAGCACACGGCAACGGCCGTGATCGCCATCTACCGGCAGGCATTCATCCGTCAGGATCTCGGCGGGGCGGCCGCGATCTCGGTGGTGGTGCTCCTCGTCCTGCTCGTCATCAACGGTGCGCAGCTGTTCATCCTGCGGCGCAACGAGAACAAGTGAGGAGGTGACGCCATGTCTCGGCGCACCGGTGCGGTAGCCCGCAACACCGGCTTCTACTCGACCTCGGCCGTGCTCGCGGTGTTGTTCCTCTTCCCCATGGTGTGGACGCTCTACTCGTCCGTGCACGGGCAGCAGGCAACCAACGGCGCCGACGCACAAGGTTTCGGCCTCGCCAACTATCGGCGCCTGTTCGACTACGGCGCAGGCATCAGCACCTACCTGATCAACAGCGTCGTCGTCTCGCTGATCACTGTCGTGGTGACCGTGGTCGTCGCGACGTTCGGCGGCTACGCGATCGCCCGGTTCACGTTTCCCGGGAAGAACCTGCTGTTCCTCGTCACGCTCGCGATCCTGATGGTCCCGTACACGACGATCCTGATCCCGCTGTATGTCTTCCTGGGCTGGATCCACCTGCAGGACTCGCTGCTCGGACTCGCGCTCGTGCTCGCCGTCTTCCAGTTGCCGTTCGGGCTGTTCATGATGCGCAACTCGTTCGAGGCATTACCGATCGAACTCGAGGAATCGGCACTGATCGACGGCTGCAGCCCGACCGGTGCATTGCGCCACGTCCTGCTGCGCGGCGTCACACCCGGCTTGGTGACCGTCGGGCTGTTCGCGTTCCTTGCCTCGTGGAACGAGTTCGTCGCGCCGCTGATCTTCCTGACCAACGGCGACAAGTTCACGTTGACCCTCGCGTTGTTCAACCTGCAGTCCGGCAACAGGAACGTCGTCGACTTCGGCGCCCTGCAGTCCGGCGTGGTGATCGCGGCCGTGCCCTGCATCGTGATCTTCCTGTTCCTGCAGCGGTTCTACGTCCGCGGCTTCAGCTCGGGCGCAGTCAAGGGTTGAGCCCTGCCGGCTCCGCCGGCCCTACCGGAAGGTGCCGTCTCACGTGACCTCGGCAAGCATCTCGTCGGCCGACACGCCCGCAAGGCAGTCGGATCGACCGCGCATACCCGGGCCGGCAGCGCCCACCGCGAACGCCCTGGCGGCTCTGTCGCCGCTCGGCCTCGACGCGATCGCGTTCGATCCCGAGGGGCATCTCGGCCGCTGGCAGCAACTCAACGCAGACGCGACGTTGCCGCACTGCATCGACAACCTCGAATCGAGCGGTGCTCTGGGCAACGTGCGCCGTGTCGCCGACCATTCGGGCGAGCCGTTCATCGGCATGTGGTTCGCCGACTCCGACGTGTACAAGACGCTCGAAGGCGCAGCGTGGCAATCGGCGCGCGAGGACGGCGTCGTGCGGGAATTCGTCGACAGCACGGCCGCGCTTCTTGCTGCCGCCCAGGACGAAGACGGCTACCTCAACACCTGGTTCCAGCTCGCTCACCCGGCCGATCGCTGGCGCGACCTACGGTGGGGGCACGAGATGTACTGCGCGGGACATCTCATCCAGGCCTCCGTGGCTGCCGCTCGCACCGGAGCGAGCTCCGAGCTGCTGGCCGTCGCGTCCCGGTTCGCCGACCTGCTGGTCACGCGGTTCGGCGCGGACGGCCAGACCGTCATCTGCGGGCATCCCGAGATCGAGACGGCCCTGGTCGAGCTGTTTCGCGAGACCGGCAAGCAGGCTTACCTCGATCTGGCCAAACGGATGGTCGACCTTCGCGGGCACGGGACGCTGGACCGGCACAGCACGGCGACCGACATCTCCGATCGCGGCTTCGGTCTGCAGTACTTCCAGGACCACGAGCCGGTGCGGTCCGCGACGGCGGCCACCGGCCACGCGGTTCGCCAGCTCTACCTCGAGGCCGGCGTGGTCGACGTCGCCGTCGAGTCCGGCGATGCCGAGCTGCTCGCCGCGTCGGAACGGATCTGGGACGACCTGTTCGCCACGAAGACCTACGTCACCGGAGCACACGGCTCGCGCCACCGCGACGAGGCGATCGGCGACGCCTACGAGTTGCCGCCCGATCGGGCCTATGCCGAGACGTGTGCCGCGATCGCCAGCTTCCACTGGAACTGGCGCCTGCTGCTCGCGACGGGCCGCCACCGCTACGCCGACGAGATGGAACGAGTCCTGTACAACGCGATTGCGGGGTCGACCGCGCTCGACGGCAAGCACTACTTCTACTCGAACCCGATGCAGCTGCGGCCCGGGCACGACGGATCGGACGAGGACGCCCCCTCACACCGCCTGCCCTGGTACGGCTGCGCGTGCTGCCCGCCCAACCTGTCCCGGCTGCTCGCGTCGCTGAACGGGTACGTAGCGACGACGGATGCGTCCGGCGTGCAAGTGCATCTCTACTCGCCGGCGACGATTCGGGCAGGGTCGGTCGTCCTGCGGGTCGGCACCTCCTACCCGTGGGACGGGCGGATCGAGGTGGCCGTCGAGAGCGCGGATTCCGACGAGCCCTGGACGCTCGCACTTCGCGTCCCGAGCTGGTGCGCCGGAGTGCGCGCATCCGTCGACGGCTCACCGATCGAGGTCGATGTCGACGACGGCTACCTGCGGGTGCACCGCTCGTGGCCGTCGGGTACGACGCTCGTGCTCGAGCTGGACATGCCGGCCCGGCTGATCGCCGCTCATCCTCGCGTGGACGCCGTGCGCGGATGCGTCGCCTTCGCGCGCGGGCCGCTCGTGTACTGCGTGGAGCAGACCGACCTCGAGGCCGACGTTGCGCTCGACGACGTGCGGGTTGACGGGGCCGCATCGCCCGTGGCGGTCGCCCGCGACGACATCCTCGACGTGCCGGTCGTGATCCGTGCCCGGGCCGTCGTCGCGTCCGCGCCGCCGGCGCTCTACCCGGACTGGGCGGGGCCGGGCGAGGCGTCCGCACCCTTCGAACTCACCGCGATTCCCTACTACCGCTGGGCGAACCGTGAGCCCGGCCCGATGCGTGTGTGGGTGCCGATCGCTACGTGAGGACGACGGTCTTGATGCCGTTGCGTTGCGCGGCGCTGGCCATCGCCTCGGCGGCCTTGTCGAGCGAGTACCGGTCGGTGACGATGCGATCGATGTCGACGGCTCCCGAGCTGAGCAACGCGATCGCCCGCTCGTAGACCTCCCTCATCCGGCGGACCACGACGAAGCTCAGCCCCTTGCGTCGCGCCGCCGAGGCGACGAACGATGTACGGTCGTCGTCCGGGATGCCGCCGAGGACGACACGTCCGCCCGGCCGGACCATGTCGATGGCAACCGCGATCGCTTCGTCGGTGCCGGCCAGCTCGACCGCGACGTCGACGCCGTAACCGGCCGTCGACGTGGCTGCCGCGTCGGCTGCCTCGGCGGGCGAGACGGCGGACGTCGCGCCCAGCACGCTGGCCAGCGCGCGGCGGTGGGCCAGCGGCTCGACGGCCACGACCGCGCTCGCCCCGGACCGCAACGCGAGCTGCACGGCGATCAGCCCGATCGGGCCACAACCGACCACGCCGACCGTGGACGCCAGCCGCAAGTGCGCGAGGTCGAGCGAGTGGATTGCCACGCCGACCGGCTCGAGCAGCGCGCCGCCGACCTCATCGATCGAGTCGGGCAGGGCGTGCAGGCGATGGGTCGGCCAGCACAGGTACTCGCGCATACCGCCGTCCGTCCGGCCGTGCCCAGCGAAGACGATCCGCTCGCACAGGTTCGGGTTGCCGGCCCGGCATGGGCGGCACTCGAAGCACGGCACCGCCGGATCGATCGCAACCCGCTCACCGCGCCTCGGCCCGTCGGCGATGACCCCGGCCATCTCGTGGCCGAGCACCAACGGTGTGGTGAGCCGGGCGTCGCCGATCCCGCCCTCGGTGAACCAGTGCAGGTCAGACCCGCAGATGCCGACAGTGCCGACGCGTACCAGGCTCTCGGTCGGTGCCGGATCCGGCACCGGCTCGTCATGTACCTCCATTGCCCCGGCACCATGCAGCCGCGCGACCTTCATGCGCACTCCAGACTCGATTTGATGCGACCGGCAACATTCTCCCCGCTCGCCGCTATTTGCCTCGAACTCGATCTGTCAACCTCGCACTGTCGGGAATCGAGACTCGACAGCCCGACAAACAGTCCGCAGACCACTGAAATACTGCCGTATTGTATTGCGCGAACCCTTGACATTCGGACATTCGGCGTTCAATAATCCTATTGAGAACGTTAACATTCTGAACCTTTTCCCACGGCGCATCCGCGCGGACGCCCTCGGAATCGGCGATGTCGGCTGCACGCATCTTCGCCTGTGCTCCCGATCCGCTTCGACAACAAACAGGACGGACGAACCTAATCCGGATCGTGTCTCACCGCGAGCTGCGGCCCACATCACCCGATCGCACCGGCAAGAGCGCACCGATATCGCATTCGAGCCTGCTGCCCTGCAACGGGGGTATCCGGCCGCAAGCTCGCCCCAAGCCAGACGAGGAGAACCAGCTATGAAAGACATCTCGCGACGCGACGCTCTGCGGTTCGGTGCACTGGCCGCTGCTGTTCCGACGGCGCTCGCGCTCGCGCCGCCGGCCCGAGCCAAGGCGGAGACGGCGGCCGGCCCGGCGTCCGTCCTGCAGCACGAACTGCCGGTACCGGACAGCTGGACGGTACGGCCGTTCGCGAATAATCAAGTCAGCCTGGCGACGAGCATATTTACGGCGCACCGCGACGAGGTCCTGAATTTCGTCGGCAATTACCCGGTCGACAATATGCTGTTCAACTTCCGTGCGAATGCCGGACTCGACACCTTGGGCGCTCGGCCACCGGGCAGCTGGGACGACGCGACCGGAAATCTGCGCGGTCACTACTCGGGGCATTTCATGAGCGCCTTGGCGCTCGGCTACGCCGGTACCGGCGACACGAAATACAAGGACAAGCTCGACTACATGGTCACCGCCCTGGGCCAGTGCCAGGACGCCCTGGACGCCACAGTCGGACAACCTGCCCCGCCGCCGACGCCGGTCGAGCGGGTCCCCGGCAAGTTCGGAACCGCCGTCAAGCTGAACGGGCGTTCGCAGTATGTCGCGCTGCCGAGCGGCATCGTCAACGGGCTCACCGACTTCACCGTCGCATGCTGGGTCAACCCGGCGGCGATAACCACCTGGTCGCGAATCTTCGATTTCGGCACAGGCACGACGAGGTACATGTTCCTGGCGGCAAGCGCTGGTTCCGGCCCCCGCTTCGCGATCACGACGGGTGGCAGCGGCGCCGAGCAGCGGCTGAGCAGCAGCGCGATGCTGCCAATCAACCAGTGGACGCACATTGCCGTCACGCTCGCAGGCGGAACCGCAACGCTCTACGTCAACGGCGTCTCCGCCGCTACGAACACGGGCGTGACCCTGACACCGTCGAGTCTCGGCGCGACGAACAACAACTGGATCGGCAAGTCGCAATTCGGCGACGCGTTGCTGAACGCCGGGATCGACGAGTTCCACATCTACGGCAGGGCGCTGAGCGCGGACGAGATAACGGCATTGACCACCAGTGCCGGCGGTGGAGACGTCGCGGCGTACCACTTCGACGAGGCAAGCGCCCAGACGGCCACCGACTCGTCCGGGCATGGCCGCGATGCTTCGCTGATCGCGCTGAGCTCCGGGGCAGCCGGACCGAGCCATGTCGGCTACCTGGCCGCCTATCCCGAGACGCAGTTCATCGAGCTCGAGTCGTTCGCCACGTACCCCACGATCTGGGCGCCCTGGTATACGAACCACATGATCATGCGCGGGCTGCTCGACGCTTACCTGCTGACCGGTAACGACCAGGCGCTCGACATCGTCACCGGAATGGCCGACTGGGCGTACAGCAGGCTCGGTCACCTGCCACGCGAGCAGCTGGACAAGATGTGGAAGATCTACATCGCCGGCGAATACAACGCCATGAACAACATCATGGCCGACCTCTATGCGCTCACCGGCAATGAGAACTATCTCGTCACGGCGAAGGCATTCGACAACACCTACCTGCTCGACGCGGCTATCCAGAACGTCGACACGATCAACGGGGAACATGCCAACCAGCACATCCCGCAATACCTCGGGTACCTGAATATCTATGACCGGAACAACGACCCGAACTACTACGCGGCCGCGAAGAACTTCTGGGACATGGTCGTGCCGCACCGCACGTACACCGACGGCGGAATGGCCGGCAAGGGAGAGATATTCGGCGAACGCGACGTCATCGTCGGCAACATTCAGACCGACAACGCCGAAACCTGCCCGTGCTACAACATGCTCAAGCTGAGTCGGCAGCTCTTCTTCCACACTGCCGACCCGAAGTACATGCAGTACTACGAGCGAGCGCTGTACGGCCAGATTCTCGCGTCCCGGCAGGACGCTTCGAGCTTCACGAATCCGCTGCTCACCTACTTCGTCCCGATGAAGCCGGGCAGCCGGCGCAGCTACGGCAATCTCGGAACGTGCTGCGGCGGTACCGGCCTGGAAAGCCACGCGAAATTCCAGGACTCGATCTACTTCCGCTCGGTCGACGGCTCGGCGCTGTACGTCAACCTCTACATGGCGTCGACGCTGAACTGGTCGGAGAAGGGCTTCACCATCACGCAGGCGACCGACTATCCGATGGACGCGGCTAGCACGCTGACCGTGAACGGCACCGGCAACCTCGACATCAAACTGCGAGTGCCGTACTGGGTCGAGCGCGGCTACACCGTGAAGGTGAACGGCGATACCCAGAAGCTCGATGCGCAGCCCGGAAGTTACGTGACGCTCAGCCGGAACTGGTCGTCCGGCGACACGATCCAGATCTCGATGCCGTTCAGCCTGCGCGTCGACAAGGCGATCGACGACGTGCAGACGCAGAGCGTCACGTACGGCCCGATTCCGCTCGTCATCTCGAACACGGCGACGAACTACCTCGACGTGTCGCTCTACAAGGATTTCAAGCTGGACGGGACGCTCGACCAGGCGATCGTGCCGGGCAGCGCGCCGATGACGTTCACCACGAACGGGTACAACCTGGCGCCCTTCTACATCAACGACACCAGGAACTATCACGCGTACTTCAAGCGCGTCGAGCCGGAGATCATCTTCGGCCCGGTCGACACCGGCGTCCCCAACCGGGCCGCCGCGGACGGCTCGACGTTCCTGGACGCGGTATGGGCGCGGGCGCCGTTCGCGAATCAGGGGCTGTTCATCGCGGCCGTCGCACTGGCGTCCGACGAGTGGTACGGCGCCGGGCTGCTGTCGCGTCGGGAACGCGAAGCCGTCGAGACAGCCGCCGCGAAGGTCGATCTTGGGTAGCGACCGCGTCCCGCCTGCGCGAGGACGGCCTCCGGAACCTCGGGCAGCACACGATGATCACCTGTGGATCGCAGACTGCGGTCGGTACGCAATCCGCAGGTGATCAACCGCACCGGACGCTCGCCGCAAGCGGGAGCTTTGCCGAGGATCGGCGGTCAGCGGTTGGCGTAGACCCGATCGCGTCCGGCAGCCTTTGCCCGGTACAGCGCGACGTCGGCGTTCGCGAGGAGATCGTTGAGGGTGCCGGACGAGCGCCGCAGGGCCAGGCCGATTGACGCCGTCACTCGGATGCCGTCGCCCGGCCTGATCCCGGCAATGCGGGCCCGGACCCGGTCGGCGATGTCGACCGCGCTCGTCGCGTCGACCTCGGTGAGGAGCACGGCGAACTCCTCACCTCCGTAGCGACCCACCGCGTCATGTCCGCGCAGTTCGTGCTTGAGCGCCTGGCCGACCATCGACAGGACGGCGTCGCCGGCAAGATGGCCGTAGGTGTCGTTGACGGACTTGAAGTGGTCGAGATCGATGAGCAGCAGCGCGGCGGGGGAGTTCGCCCGCACGCAGCGCGCGAGTTGCTGTGATGCGAGCTCGCGCCACGCGCCGGCGTTGAGCAGGCCCGTCCTGTCATCCGTGGTCGCTGCGGTCTGCAACTGCCGGACCAGCGAACTGCGGTGCAGCACCGCGCCCAGCACGAAGACCAGCGGCGACAGCCACGGCGTCCGCAGCACGATGACGCCGCACAACACGCCGAGGATCAGCGTCGATACCTCGTACGCGACCTCTTGCGCGCCTGGCAGCAGCCGCCGCAGCGACGGCGGCCGCGCCGCCAGGTACATGCCGATGAGCAGCACCGCAAGGCTGGTGACCGTGTAGACGACCAACGTCAGCGCGATGACCGCGGCATCGACCGCCCCGACGTGGCTCAGCGTGCCGTCAAGTCCGCGGTAGACGGCCGTGGACGCCAGTCCGCCGAACAGCACCGTCGCCGACACGAACAGCAGGCGGTACGGCTTGGCCGCCTGATGCCGGCGACTGCGGACGTACATGTGCAGGTACACCAGCACGATCAGCAGCAGCGCGCCGGCCGTCGGGAGCAACAGCACACCGGCGAAGCAGACGACCGCGTTCTGACTGGCCATGACGCCGCGGTCGGTGGCGAGGTAGCAGCGCAGCCGTTCGACGCGATCGGTGGCCTCGGCGTAGACGAAGCTGAGCCCGAAGAGCAGCGCCAGCCGGCCGACGTCGACGCCGGTGAAGCGCGAATTCCAGGACGCGAGGACGCTGAGCAGGATCGCCAGAGCGTCCGCGATGAACAGGAATGCCAGGCCTTGCGGATCAATCGACCACAGCGTCCAGCGGCGAATTCCGCGGATACGCGGGCGCACTGGACTACCGCGACGTGCGGCGGCCGACATAATCATGCGTGTGACGCCCTCCCAGGTCGTCATATCGTTGCGCCCCCGGCGAACCGCGCCTTCCGGGTCGAACCACGACCCATCGAGCCCGCCACCGTGGGCGCAACCTGACTCGCAGATTACAGGAGGTGAGTCGAATGCAGAACTGGCACTGGCCCTGCATTTAGGCCTAAATTTAACGGCAGCTTCACAGGCAGCCGGGAATCTCGCTGCGTTGCTCTTGGTCGTACCGGCGCCGCGACGGTGTTACTCGTCACGTGCGACGTGACAGACCGGACATCGGCCGCACAACGCCGTGGCGACTCAGCGAAGACGTGATCTTCGCGTGGGCGCCAGCCGCAGCTCCTGCGCGGCTGGGCCCACGCGGGCACCGAGGGCCGGCGCGACGCGTGCCTGCCACTCGTCGCACTGACCGATGTGCGCGATGTACCGTGCATGTGCCTCGATGTCTGAGAATCGGCTGATCCACACCAGAACGCGTTCACCTTCGCGCACGGGCAGTGCAGGAAAGCCGTTCTCGACCGGATCGGTGCGCAGCAAGCCGACCGTGTGCGCACCGGCACTGGACGCGACCGGCAGCACATGAGCGTCGAAGAAGCGGATCAGATCCGCCTCGTCACCGCGGTC
>DASXRA010000417.1:0-1647 GCA_036506855.1 Jatrophihabitantaceae bacterium | reverse complement strand
CGGAGCGGAGCCGCGGATCCACCCGAGCGCAGCGAGCGGTGGAGACGTGGATCCCGCCCAGGCGGGATATAGATGGACGCCGTGGACATCGTGCTCGGCTTCGCTCGGACGTTGCGGCACGCGGGCGTACCGGCCGGGCCGGACCGCGTCCAGGCCATGATCGCCGCCCTGGGCCACCTCGACGTGCTCGACCCGTCGCACACCTACTGGGCCGGCCGGCTGACCTTGTGCGGCGACCCGTCCGACCTGGAGCGTTACGACGCCGCATTCGCCGCCTATTTCGGCGGGCGTACGGTGCAGCAGGCGCGGCGTGCGGCGACCTCGGTGCGCCAGCGGGTCGAGCCGATCGCCATAGATACGCCGGACGGCCTGGCGCCGGCAGGCGAGGACGAGCCGCACGTGTCGGTGTTGGCGAGCCGGCACGAGGTGCTGCGGCACCGCGACGTCGCGGCGCTCACGGTGGCCGAGCGCGAACAGCTGCGGCGGCTGCTTGCCCTGCTCGCGCCTCGCGTGGGGCGGCGGCGCACCCGGCGGTACGGTCCGTCCTCGCGCGGTCCGGTGGACCTCGAGCGGACGGTCCGCCGCATGCTGCACCAGGGCGGCGAGGCGAGCCTGCTCGCCCGCCGTGCGCGTCGGCGCAAGCCGCGCCGGCTCGTCCTGCTCATCGACGTCAGCGGGTCGATGGAGCCGTACGCGGACGCCTTGCTGCGGTTCGCGCACGCGGCGGTGCGCGTGGCGCCGTTCGGCACCGAGGTATTCACCCTGGGGACAAGGCTGACCCGCATCACCCGCGAACTGCGCCGACGAGACCCCGACGGCGCCCTGAGAGCCGCGAGCGAGGCCATCCCGGACTGGAGCGGCGGAACCCGGCTCGGTGAGTCGCTCAAGGCGTTCCTCGACCAGTGGGGCCAGCGCGGCGTCGCCCGCGGAGCGGTTACCGTGCTCTGCTCGGACGGCTGGGAGCGCGGCGATCCGGCGCTGCTCGGCGATCAGCTGGCCCGGCTGTCCCGCCTGTCGCACACCGTCGTCTGGGTCAACCCGCACAAGGGCAAAGACGGCTACTCGCCGATCACCGGCGGCATGCTCGCCGCCTTGCCCTACATCGACGATCTCGTCGCGGGGCACAGCCTCGCAGCCCTTGAGCGGCTGGTCGAGGTCATCGCCGAAGCCTGAGCCGGCAACTGCTTGCCAAGTGGCTCGTTGACCGCTTGTGTGGTGTGGCACACAACTACATGGCGCGGGAGGTCTGATGACCCAACTCAACGTGACCGTCGACGGCGTGGCATACCAGGACGAGGTCGAGCCCCGTCTGCTACTTGTGCATTACCTGCGCGAACGGCTCGGCAAGGTCGGCACCGTGGTCGGCTGCGATACCAGCAATTGCGGCGCCTGCACCGTCCTCGTCGACGGGAAGAGCGTGAAGAGCTGCGCGATGCTCGCCGTTTCAGCCACCGGTAGCGAGGTCACCACGATCGAGGGGCTGGCCGGATCGAACGGCTCGCTGCATCCGGTGCAGCAGGCCTTCCACGACGAGCACGCCCTGCAATGCGGGTTCTGTACGCCTGGCATGATCATGTCGGCATGCGACCTGCTGGCTGAGAACCCGAATCCGACCGACGCCGAAGTGCGCGAGGGCATCGAGGGCAA
>DASXRA010000416.1:0-7943 GCA_036506855.1 Jatrophihabitantaceae bacterium | reverse complement strand
GAGACCGCGCCGGACGGCGATCTGCTCGTCCGTGAGGGCGACATCGCCGCGGACTATCTGGAGCGGTTCCTCGACATCATCGACTACGACGGCGACATCGACCTCGACGTCGAGAACGACCGCGCGATCGTCGCGATCGTCGGCAGCGACCTGCAGCCTCTCGTCGGCCGCAACGGCGAGACGTTGGACGCGCTGCAGGAGTTGACCCGGCTCGCGGTGCAGCAGCGGACGGGCGAACGCAGCCGGCTGATGCTCGACATCAGTGGTCATCGCGAAGCACGGCGTCAGCAGTTGCGGACGTTGGCCGAGGCGACCGCCCGGCGCGTCCTCGAATCCGGCGAGGAGGTCAAGCTCGCGCCGATGAACCCGTTCGAACGCAAGGTCGTGCACGACACCGTGTCTGCGATCGACGGCGTGCGTAGCGAGTCGGAGGGCGAGGAGCCGCAGCGCCGCGTGGTCGTCCTCGTCGAGCCGTGAGCGTCGAAGACCTGGCGAGTGCCCGCTAGCGCCGGACCGCACGACCGCCCGGTAGCCGAGCCTGCGTCACCGGCGAGTATCGCGTCCGTCGCTCCCGCGCCAGCGGCGGAGCAGCTGTTCGGCGAGCGGCTGCAGCTCGTGCAGCGCTACGCGGCCAGGCTCGCCGGCGACGGCGTGGTTCGCGGGCTGATCGGGCCGCGCGAGGTCCCCCGGCTGTGGGATCGGCATCTGCTCAACTGTGCGGTTGTGGCCGACTTGCTGCCGGTTGGTACAAGAGTCGTCGATGTCGGAAGTGGAGCGGGACTGCCCGGCATCGTGCTCGCTTGCCGGCGTGGTGACCTGGTCGTGGACCTGGTCGACTCACTGGCTCGGCGGGTGGCATTCCTACATGAGGTTGTGGACGAGCTCGAACTGGCCTCTCGTGTGTCTGTCGTGCACGGGCGTGCCGAGGATCCGGCAACACTCGGCAAAGTCGGCGACGCGCCGTGGGTGACTGCGCGTGCGGTGGCGCCATTGGACCGGTTGGTGAGATGGTGCCTACCACTACTGCAATTAGGCGGGACGCTGCTCGCCATGAAAGGCGCCCAGGCAGAGTCCGAGGTGCAGACGCATAAGGCGGCTATCGGTCGCCTGGGGGGTGAGGTGTCGATCGTGACGTGTGGCCGCGATGTGCTCGAGACGCCGGTAAAGGTCGTCGCGATTCGGCGTGTGCAGACACGAACCACAAGGCACCGAGGGAGACGATGAGCCGGTTACATCGCAGAGTCGGGACTGCCGGAGGTGTTTCACGTGAAACATCGAGCGCCGAGGTTTCACGTGAAACAGTGCTCGACACTCCCATCGCCCGTGAGGCATTGCAGGCGGTGAACGTCATGAATATTCACCGGGAGCGCTGGCCCAAGCCTCCGGATACCCGCGTGATCACCGTGGCGAACCAGAAGGGCGGCGTTGGAAAGACCACGTCAGCGGTCAATATCGCGGCTGCCATGGCGATGCACGCGCTGCGCGTCCTTGTCATCGATCTTGATCCGCAGGGCAATGCCAGTACGGCACTCGGCGTCGACCACTCGGTCGGCACGCCGTCCATGTATGACGTGCTCCTCGGTGACGGGAAGATCGCAGACGTGGTCGCGTCCGTCGAGATCTCCGAGACCTTGTTGTGTGCGCCCGCCACGATCGATCTCGCCGGGGCCGACCTCGAACTGGCGTCGCAGGTGTCGCGTGAGTACCGGTTGCAGCGTGCGCTCACCGGGCTACTCGACGCCTCCGAGGATCTCGACTACGTGTTCATCGACTGCCCGCCGTCGCTCGGGCTGCTCACGCTCAACGCGCTGGTCGGGGCTCGCGAAGTGCTCATCCCGATTCAATGCGAGTACTACGCCCTCGAGGGGCTGGCCCAGCTGCTGAGCAGCATCGAGATGGTCAAGTCCTACCTCAACACCGGGCTGACCGTTAGCACGGTACTGCTCACCATGTACGACAGCCGGACCCGGCTGGCCGATCAGGTCGCCGCCGACGTTCGGGCGCACTTCGGCGACCTGGTGATCGACTCGGTCATTCCCCGTAATGTCCGAGTGTCGGAGGCGCCCGGCTTCGGGCAGACGGTCATGACCTATGACGCGGGGTCACGAGGTGCCGTCGGGTACCTCGAAGCGGCACGTGAACTGGCCGAGCGCGGCCGAGACGGTCATGCCCAGGCAGCACAGAAATCGAATGACGAGGAGACATCGTGAGCAAGACGCGCGTAGGCGGGCTCGGACGTGGATTGGGGGCGCTCATCCCCACCGCACCCACGGCTCCCTCGACGCCTGTCGGGACCGGAACCGTGCTCGCTCCCCCACCTGGGGTGACCCCGGACGGGACTGGCCCGTTGCCGGTACCGGGCGCGTCCTTCATCGAGGTCGACGTCAACAGGGTCAAGACCAACCCACGCCAGCCGCGCCAGGTGTTCGACGAGGAGTCACTTGCTGAATTGGCGCATTCGATTCGCGAGTTCGGCGTGCTGCAGCCCGTCGTCGTGCGCCGCCGGGACGCCGGCTACGAACTAGTCATGGGCGAACGCCGGTTACGCGCGGCTGTCGTCGCCGGCCTGCAGGCGATCCCGGCGATCGTCCGCGACACCGAGGACGACGCGATGCTGCGCGACGCCCTGCTCGAGAACATCCATCGGGCGGCGCTGAATCCGCTTGAGGAGGCGGCCGCCTACCAGCAGCTGCTCGAGGAGTTCAGCACGACCCACGACGAGCTGGCGCAGCGGATCGGGCGCAGCCGCCCGCAGATCAGTAACACGATCCGGCTGCTGAACCTGCCGGTGCCGGTGCAGCGCCGGGTCGCCGCCGGTGTGCTGTCGGCAGGCCACGCTCGCGCCCTGCTGGGCGTCGAGGAACCCGAGGCGCAGGAGGAGCTGGCAACCCGGATCGTCGCCGAGGGGCTGTCGGTGCGGGCGACCGAGGAGCTCGTCTCGATGCGCGGCCACGGGCTGGCCGACAAGAAGCAGAACCGCCGGACGCCGCCGCAGCGGATGGTCGCCCCCGGCGTCGCCGACCTCGCCGACCGGCTGTCGGACAGTTTGGACACCCGCGTCCGCGTCGACCTCGGCCGGCGCAAGGGCAAGATCACCGTCGAGTTCGCCTCGGTCGACGACCTGGAGCGCATCGTCGCCCTGATCGCGCCGCAGCTCGCGAACGGGCGCAGTCAGCCGACCGGCGCGAACGAGCCGTAGGCGACCACCTCGGACAGCGGCCGCCGTCCACGGCGCAGCGACGGCGAGGGGCGGTCGGGCGCGCGGTAGCCGATGCTGATCGCGCCCACCGGGGTCAGGCCCGGCGGGACGTGGAAGGTGGCGCGCACGCCGTCCCAGTGCTCGCCCTCGATACCGAAGAAGCAGGCGGCCAAACCGGCGTCGACAGCGCCGAGCAGGACGAGCAGCGACGCCATGCCGGTGTCGACGTGCCAGTACGGAATCGGCCAGCGCGCCTCGTCGCGGTTCGTCCAACCCTTGTCGGGCTCGGCGTAGCGGTCGAGATAAGCGTCTTTGTCAGAAAATGCCAGGACAAGGACGGGCGCGGTGCGCATGCCGACCAGCCACCAATCCGGCAGGTCGTCTGGCGGGGTCGTCGCTGCCCAGAAGGCGTCCCGCGTCGCGGCGGAATCGAGCACGAGGAACTGCCAGCCCTGGCTGAATCCGGCCGACGGCGCGTGTAGGGCTAGCCCGAGCAGCGAATCGACCGTGGCGCGCGGGACCGGCCGGGTCGGGTCGTACGCACGGACCATTCGCCGCCTGAGCACGACGTCGCGAAACTCCATGGTGGGTAGCCTCGCACGGAATGCGCTGTCTTCGGCGGCGGGGCGTATGCGATCGTGAATCCGTGCAGCTGAAGCAGTCCCGCAAGCTCGAAAACGTCCTGTACGACATCCGGGGTCCGGTGCTCGACGAGGCCAGGCGGCTCGAAGAAGAGGGCCGCCGGATCATCAAGCTCAACATCGGCAACCCCGGGGCCTTCGGCTTCGACGCGCCGGACGAGATCCTGGTCGAGGTCATCCGCAACCTGCCCGCCTCGCAGGGTTACTCCGATTCGCAGGGCCTGCTGTCGGCACGCATCGCGGTCGTGCAGCACTACCAGGAGCGCGGCATCAACGGCGTCAACGTCGACGACGTCTGGCTGGGCAACGGCGTCAGCGAACTGATCACCATGTCGTTGCAGGCGATGCTCGACGACGGCGACGAGGTGCTGATCCCGGCGCCCGACTATCCACTGTGGACAGCATCGACCAGCTTGGCCAGCGGCCGCGCGGTGCACTACCTGTGCGACGAGAGCAACGGCTGGCTGCCCGACCTCGACGACATCGAGGCGAAGATTTCCCAGCGGACAAAGGCAATCGTCGTCATCAACCCGAACAACCCGACGGGCGCCGTATACCCGGAGGGGGTACTGGAACGAATCGCCGAGCTGGCCCGGCAACACTCGCTGGTCGTCATGGCGGACGAGATCTACGAGAAGGTTCTCTACGACGACGCCACGCACGTGCCGTTCGCCGCGGTCGCACCGGACGTGTTCACGTTGACGTTCAACGGGCTGTCGAAGGCGTACCGGCTGGCGGGTTTTCGGAGTGCCTGGCTCATGGTCACCGGACCGAAACGCAACGCCGGCAGCTATCTCGAAGGCGTCGCGATCTTGGCGAACATGCGGTTGTGCGCGAACGTCCCGGCACAGCACGCGATCCAGACCGCGCTCGGCGGCCGGCAGAGCATCAACGACCTGGTGCTGCCCGGTGGCCGCCTCCGCGAACAGCGGGACGCCGCGATGGCGGCACTGAAGGAGATCCCGGGCGTCACGTGCGTGCAGCCACGCGGCGCGCTGTACGTCTTCCCCCGCCTGGACCTCGACCTCTACCCGATCGAGGACGACCAGGCGTTCGTGCTGCAACTGCTGCGCGAGCAGCACGTGCTCGTGGTGCAGGGCAGCGGATTCAACTGGCCGCGTCCGGATCACCTGCGCATCGTCACGCTCCCCCGCGCCGATGACCTGACCGAGGCGATCGGCCGGATCGGCACGTTCTTGGACGGCTATCGGTCGGCATGAGCCGGGTCGCCGACACGCGGCCGGCGGCTTAACATCGCGACAGTAGTCCGTCGCTTGGAGTCGTCCGGTGTCTCGTCGGCTGGTGAACCTAACGCTCGACAATCTCGGTGACCTGTCGCCGCGCTGCCGGTCGTGCGTGTACTGGGAACTCGATCCGGTCGCCGGTGAACGTGCCTGCGAGACGGGCGGCACCGATCTGGAGAAGGAAGCCTGGGTCTCCGACACCCTGCTCGAATGGGGTAGCTGCGGCAAGATCGCCTACGTCGACTCCGCGCCTGCCGGCTTCGTGCTGTTCGCGCCGCCGGCATACGTCCCGCGGTCGGTGGCGTTCCCGACGTCACCGGTGAGCCCGGACGCCGTCTTGCTGATGACCGCCCGAGTGCAGCCGGAGTTCGCCGGCTCGGGCCTCGGCCGGATGCTGGTGCAGGCCGTCGTCGGCGACGTCGCGCGTCGCGGCCTGAGGGCGGTCGAGGCGTTCGGGACGCCGATGGCCGACGACGACAGCGACAAGCACGCGTGTGTCCTGCCGTCGGATTACCTGCTGGCGGTCGGCTTCAAGACGGTCCGCCCGCATCCGAAGTTCCCCCGGCTGCGGCTGGACGTGAAGTCGACGGTGTCGTGGAAGGAAGACGTCGAGTACGCGATCGACCGGCTGTTCGCGACGATCACGCCGACCCCGAGCGCGGTGTCGCGAGGCTGAGCTGTTCAGCCGCCTGCGCGGGCGGGCACGACCAGGATCGGCGGGGGTTGCAAGGTTTGCCCAGCGATCGGCTTCGACTCGTAGGGGTGGGCGAGCCCGGGTCGCCAGGCAAGCAGGCGGGTCTTGGAACCCGCGTCGAGCGCAATCACGAGCCAGCGGCTGTCCGCAGAGAACGCGAGCCCTGGAGGGGCTTTCGCAGGCACCTCGACGCCAGGCACGATCGTGAGTCGCCCGGTATCGAGATGCAGGATCGCGACCTCGTTGGGTGCGATCGGATGCCCTTCGAACTGGGCGTCTCGGGTCGGCCGTTCGAGGGTCAGCGCGAGCAGGCGCCGATCCGGGCTGACCACGCCCGTGAACGCTGGTCGAGGCAGCCGGTAGCTGGCCGCCCGCCCATCGGCGACTGACATGCGGCGCACGACGCACGCCCTGTTGCTGTCCGCGTCGCATGACTCGGCCCACACGACAAGCCCATTCCCGGCCGCGACGGGCCATCCCTTTCCCAGGTTGGCGCGCAGGCTGCCGGTCGTCGCATCGATGAGGAGCACCGAGCCAGGCGAGGTCCCCTCGCTCTCGCGCTGGAGGATACCGACGACGACACCGCTGGCGCTCGCCTGCGGGTAGAAGCCGGCAGGCAGCTGCACTCGGCGCCCGCCGGCGAGCGGGATGAGGAGGCCGCGCGGATGGTGCACCGTCGGGGACGACACACCCCAAGCATCAGCGCCATCAGACAGCACCATGTCGATAGAGCCGGCAAGTGCGACCGGACCAGTCCGGACGCCGACCCGGACGACGCGCAGCGACGAGAACTCGCACGTGGTCGTCACGGCATAGGTCTGCGACGCCACGTCGAGGTCGACGACGAACTCACCCGGCCGCAGACCTGCCGGGGTCTCGCCGGTCACCCGTCCCGTGTCGAAGTCCACGGTTCGAAGCCGTCTCCCGGCGAGCAACACCCTGATGCCCGTGCGTTCGCCCGGTGCGGTGCTCGACACGATCGGCAGATTGGCGTCAGAACCGCACGCCCCGGGCGCGGTCGGCCATGGACGTGGCGTCGATGTCGTCGTCTCGGCGGCCGGTGGCGGTAGGACGAGAGCACCGGACGTCGTGCCCGGTGGCGGTGCCGCGGACGGGTGGGCCGATCGGGGCCATACCCGAACGGCGACGGCGGTAGCTATGGCCAGGACGGCTAGCAGTAGCGCCCCGAGCCTTACCCGGCGCGGTAAGGGCAGTCGCGTGGGCTCGAGCAGCTCCTCCTCGTCGCCCACATGACCATCAGAACATCGTGCGCCCCAAAGGTCGACCCGCCCCGGTTTACCGCTAGGCGACTATCGCCGGCAGCCGCATGACGCCGGTGGGCGGGTCCTCGGCCTTGGGCAGGTACAGCCGCTGGACGGCGACGAGCAGCCCTTCGGCGATCGTGTCGCGAAATGCCGGGTCGACGAGCCGCGCGCGGTCGAGCGGTGAGGTCAGGTAGCCGACCTCGACCTGGACGGCCGGCATGCGGGTCAGGCGCAGCAACGCCCAGGTCTTCGGGTGGACGCGACCGTTGAGCATGCCGGTGCGGGCGACGAGCTCGCGCTGGGCCAGGTCGGCCAGGCGCTCGCCGATCGTCGAACTCGACTCACCGGCGCCGTAGTGGTAGCTGGCCAGCCCGTTCGCCAGTGGCGATGCAGCGCCGTCGACGTGCAACGACAGCAGCATGTCGGCGCCGACCTGATTGGCGAAGTTGGCACGCTCCTGGTCGCTGGCGCCGTTGTGCGGCCCGCGGGTGAGCCAGCTGGTGACGCCGAGCGCGGTGAGGCGTCCTTCGAGGCGGGTCGCGAGGTCCCAGGCGAGGTCGGCCTCGCAGATGCCGGCGGCCTCTACGCCGCGGTCGGCACCGCCGTGGCCCGGGTCGAGTACCAGTCGCTTGCCGAGCAGGCTCGGGCCCGACTCGACGACGCGCATCTGCTCGCGCAGCAACTGCGGGCGTCCACCGATGACCCGGCGGCCGAGCTGGCGCAACGCTCGCAGCGTGGCGGGACCGCAGATGCCGTCCGGCACCATCCCGTAGTCGCGCTGGAAGGTGCGCAACGCACGCTCGGTGTGACGGCCGAAGATGCCGTCGGCGCGGGCCAGGTCGTAGCCCATCTCGAGCAGTTGCTCTTGCAGGGATGCGACGTCGTCGCCGGTCAGCAGGC